>JAGBUD010000090.1 GCA_017630995.1 Clostridia bacterium | reverse complement strand
CAATAACCTTTCAAATCACCTTGCGGCAGGTGTCTTTTCCGATTGCGAGACGCTAAAATCTGTCACCATTTCCGACAAGGTGTACAGTATCGGTATTTCAACGTTCCAAAACTGCCTTGCGCTTGAGAATATCGAAATTCCCGCAAGTGTAGAGGTGATATACGATGCCGCGTTTGCGGGTTGTGCATCGCTTGTGGATATAAGCTTTTTGGGCGCACCCGAGAAAATATGCACAAAGGCGTTCTATTATTGTGGCTCGCTTATGGAGGTTGAACTTCCAGCCGGAGTTGAAATTCTTGGTGATAACGTATTTTCCGATTGTGAAAATCTCACTCGCGTAACTTTGCCCGATAGCATTTCGGAGATGGGAAATTCAATGTTTGCAAACGATAAAAAGCTCATTTATGCGCGCCTTTCATCGTCTCTTTTAAGACTTCCGAAGCAAACGTTTTACTGTTGTGAATCCCTCAACAGTATCGAGATTCCCGAGGGAATAAAGAGTATAGACGAAATGTCATTCCGCGGCTGTAGCTCACTACGTAGCATATCCTTGCCGAAATCTCTTGCGGTAGTGGAGAGCAATGCGTTTTCTGATACTTACGTATTGTCCGAGGTAAAATACGGGGGCAACGACGCGCAATTCTATTCAATAGCATTTAATAGCGGCAATTTACCGCTTGTCAGTGCCTATATGAACGCCAAAGGAGCAGAAGAATGATTATTACCGTAAGACTTGCAGAGCTTAATATCGGAATAAAATATAACTACGGCTTTACAAGAGAATACGTTAAGGACTACGTCGTCGATGCCGAGCCCGATTTCACCGTTGAAGCAACTGCCCAAGACCTTTTGGCAGAAGCAGAAATGGCAGAGGGCGAAATGCCCGACGAATATCTTGAATATGTTGCCATATATAGAAAAATTGCAGATAAGCTAACCGAATTTGACGGCGCGGTTTTTCATGGTGCAGTCATTGAGTATGAGGGCAAAGCATATCTCATAACCGCAAGAAGCGGCACAGGTAAAACAACGCACGTTCGCATTTGGAAAGAAAAATTCGGAGAAAGCGTAGATATCCTTAACGGAGATAAACCTATTCTGCGCGTCTTGAACGGAAAAATCTGCGCTTGCGGAAACCCGTGGCAAGGCAAGGAGGGATATGGCAAAAATGCAATTCGAGAGCTTTGCGGTATCGCATTCCTTGAGCGAGCGCCCGAAAACTCATACGCAAAAATAGACGCAAAGTCCGCAGCCGTGAGATTTATGGGTCAGATTTATATGAACCGCAACAATCCCGCCGTAATAATGAGAACGCTGAAGCTTTCCGATAAAATTCTTTCCGAGGTTCCCCTATTTGAGTTTAGATGTAATATGGATATTTCTGCGGCAGAAATGGCGCACGAAGCATTCATCGGCAAGAAGTCAGTGTGAGGTGTTGAGATGTCAATAGAAAAGGCAAAGACTCATTTAAAGAAATTCGGACTTGAATCAAAAATTCTTGAATTTGAGGTCTCAAGTGCAACCGTTGCTCTTGCCGCGGCGGCTCTCGGAACAGAAGAGAAGAGAATAGCAAAAACGCTTTCATTTGACGTAGACGGAGAAACAGTCTTGGTCGTTGTAGCGGGTGACGCAAGGGTGAATAACTCAACCTTCAAAGCATTTTTTGGGAAAAAGCCCAAAATGCTCCCCTTTGATGAGGTGGAGTCACGCGTCGGTTATGCTGTTGGCGGGGTGTGTCCGTTCGGTGTTAACGAAGGTGTTAGAGTTTACGTGGACGAATCTGTCAAAAGATTTGAAACCGTATTTCCTGCAGCGGGAACGTCAAGCAGCGCGGTAGAGATGACTCCTGATGAGTTGTTTTCCGCGGCAGAAGCTCTTGGTTGGGTTTCTGTAACTAAAGTAGTGGAATGAATATGATTTGCGAAAGATTCGAGGCGGCAAATATGTCCGTCATTTCCGAAAGCGCAAAAACGGTTGGAGTTGGCGGACTCTCGGAGAAAGCGATTCATAAGATATTGAAGCTCGCTATTGAGCCGAGGGTGGAAATGCACGAGGTTTCCTTTTGCGGCAGTATTGCCGATGTAATGAACGAGTGCGGAATATACGAGATACAAACCCGAAACCACCATAAGCTCATTCCGAAGCTAAAGAAATTTCTCCCAAAAACCGACGTCACGGTGGTTGTACCGTTGGTGCGTGAGAAATATTTGCGATGGTTGAACGTTGAAACGGGCGAAATAAGTGAGCCGAGACGCAGTCCGAAGCACGACGACGTGTATACCGCGTTCAATCTTATTTATTCGCTTTCCGAGTTCATTTTAAATGAAAAACTGAAAATCAAGCTCGTTTTCTTTGAAGCTGATGAATATAAGCGGCTTGACGGTTGGGATAAATCCAAAAAGCGCGGAGCGGGAAAGGTGGATAAAATACCGTCTAAAATCCTCGAAATAATAGATTTTTCGTGTGTTGAGGACTATAGAAAATATATTCCGCCAAGCTTGCCAAAGGAATTTTTGGCAAAGGATTTTCAAAAAGCAATAGGTCACACCTCTCGCTTCACCTATTACGTTATTCGTCTTTTCGTCGGACTTGGACTTATAAGCGTCGTCGGAAAGCAAAGAAATGCCTTTGTATATCAAATTAATGAATAAAAAGCAAGAGTATCGCGTAACGCTTACTCTTGCTTTTCTTATTTCTTATAAAACCTCAAAATTGACGTGAGAAAGCTCGTCTTCAATCACATACGGCATATTTTCGGGCGTAGCCAGATTTTTGGAAACCTTTTCGAAAAAGGTATATGCCGCACCGTCTTCTAAAAATAATCTGTCGCTAACGTAATAGCTGCGCACGTCGCCTGATAGCATTTCAACGCTTATGACGTAAGCCTTTACTGTCTTGAAAAATCCCCGAATGTTATACCTTTTAATTAGTTTGTAGTTGTATTTTGCTCCCGCAAATATAGCGGAGCATCTCTTAACCGTTTTTTTGAACATGCACATACATCTATCCCCCAAATTTATTACGTTATAATTTTAGCACAAATCAAAAAATAATGTTGTTAAGAAAAATTGCCGAAAATTAATCCACAAATAGCAGAAAAATCATTTTATTGCAAAAATTAACACTTCAAGTCTTGCATAATACTAAAAAAAGAAAAACACGGGTTTTTATTCCGTGTTTTTTGAAATTTTTTGGTAGTAAATGACGTGATTTTTGTCGAAATATTTTAAATAAATGCGTATTTTGACTGTTTGATATGCAAAAAGCAAGATTTGCAATATATCTTGCTTTTTGTCTGATTTTTCTAAAAAACAAAAGGTCTTATCTCTAAAATTCGAAATCATCTTCTATGGAAACCCGAAGCAGCTCCTTGGTTTTTGGGTGCTGAAACGAAAGATATGTGCACCTCAAATAATACGTTCCGTCTTCAACCTTTTCACCGTAAAGAAAATCGTTATAAAGAGGGCAGTTGATATGAGCGCTGTGAACTCTTATTTGATGTGTTCTTCCTGTGATGGGGGTAAAGGTGCAAATCGCCCGTCCGTCATCCAGAATCCTTTTAAGGCGGTATTCTGTGCGCGAGGACTTTCCGTCAGCGCGCACAATCCTTTTTATTGAGTCGGGCGCTTCGCGCTCTATCGGAGCGTCAATTATACCCTCGCATTCTTCGGGCGCTCTCGATAAAAGAGCGGTGTAACGCTTCACAATTTTTCCGCTTTTCATATCTGCAGAAAGAAT
>JAGBUD010000089.1 GCA_017630995.1 Clostridia bacterium | reverse complement strand
TGTATTCCCAACCGGGATAACTGCCGTGTGTATTTACCTTGCAGCCGTATTTCTTTGCAATATCGGTAACTCGGTCTGCAAGCGCAAGCTTTTCTTGGTCCTTGGAGCTTCGCAAGGATATCGTAAGATTTACGCCCTCACCGTCGCTCGATATAATTCCGTGGTTGAGTGAGGTTTCAACAAGCGTGGGCATTTCCTTGTTCATCGCAATAGGGCCGCACGGCTCCTCTCTTATGAGGGAAAGAACTCTCGTTGTGTCCGCCTCCGAAAGAAGTGCGGTTTTTCCGAATTTTGTGTACTCAATCGCAAGCCCTTGTTCGCAATCCTTGTATTTTTCAAGAGCTTCTTCGATTTTGTTGGAAATTTTATCTGCATTTGCAATATAGCATTCGGCATTTCGGGGAATTGCATTGTCTGCATTACCGCCCGAAACTCCGCCTATCATCGCACCGTCGGGAATAATCTCGGCAAGCAGCTTTATCGCATTTATGCGTCCCTTGTTGATTTCAGCACCGCTATGTCCGCCCAAAAGCCCGTGAACGGAGAGCTTGTAAGCATCTCTCTCGGTCGCCTTTTCTGTGTCAAGCCTTATGTCCATTCTCATTCCGCCCGCGCAGCCTGCTATAAAAATGCCCTCGTAATCGGAATCAAGGTTGAGCATAATTTTTCCGTCAAGCTGTGTCGCGTCAAGTGAAGACGCACCGATAAGTCCAATCTCCTCGTCAGAGGTGAAAAGGCATTCAAGCGCAGGGTGTTCTGCAAAGGAATCCTCAAGGAGAGCAAGCATATACGAAACTGCTATTCCGTTGTCTGCGCCAAGAGTTGTGCCTCTCGCACGCAAGAAATCACCGTCAATATAAAGCTCCACGCCGTCCTTTTCAATGTCCCTTGTAACGTCGGGCTCCATAGCTATAACCATATCCGTGTGGCCTTGGAGAATAACTGTGGGGCGGCTTTCGTATCCGCGAGCCGCGGGCTTCTTTATGATTACGTTGTTTGCACCGTCGCGGTAGTGCGCAAGGTTTTTCTCAATCGCAAAATTCACAAGAAAATCCGCGATTTTCTCGGTGTTTCCCGAACCGCGCGGAATTTTTGATATCTCTTCAAAGAAATAAAATACCCGATAAGCGTCTTTGTATTCTGAAAAATTCAACATATCGACTCCTAAAATATATTCTTAATATATTTTACACCAAAACTTTATATTTTTCAAGCGGTAAAGTTGACATTTGAGTGTAAAAGTAGTAAAATATTAGAAAAAGTATAAAATAAAGGAAATTTTGTTATGTCTAATAACGTATGCACAAAATCGGGACTTTCCGATTTTCTTGATAAATCACCGTCAGCCTTTCACGCGGTTCTGAATATCGCCGCCGAGCTACAAAAAAATGGTTACACCGAGCTTTTTGAGGTAGACGCTTGGAGCCTTGATGTCGGCGGAAAGTATTTCGTTCGCAAAAATTCCTCGTCAGTTATCGCATTTGAGTATGCGGGCGTTGGCGCCCCTTTTATGATTTGCGCTTCTCATAGCGATTCGCCCACCTTTAAGGTAAAGGAGGAAAACCTCGGAGCGTACGTTCGCCTCTCTGTTGAAAGATATGGCGGAATGCTTATGTATTCTTGGTTTGACCGCCCCCTCTCCATCGCGGGCAGAGTTATGCTCCGTGAGGAAAACGGTGTTTCGGAAAAGCTTATGAATATTGATAGAGATCTTCTCGTCATTCCCAGCGTTGCTATCCATTTTAACAGAAATGCTAACGAGGGATTTTCTCCCAACCCCGCAGTTGATCTTCTCCCGCTCCTTTCCACCGATAGAAGCGTAACACTCAAAAAGATTATCGCAGATGAGCTTTCTGTGTCCGAGGATAAAATCATATCGCACGATATTTTCCTCTATCCCAGACAAAAGGCGACCCTCGCAGGTGCAAATGGTGAGCTTATAGTTTCTCCCCGTATAGATAACCTTGAATGTGCGTACGTCTCGCTTCGCGCATTCCTTGAGTCAAGAGCCTCGGCGGCAACAAAGGTTTATGCCGTATTTGATAACGAGGAGGTTGGCTCGTCAACAAAGCAGGGCGCAAATTCCACGTTTATGTATGACGTGCTTGAAAGAATATCGGGAACAAGAGAGGATTATCTCCGTGCCGTAGCAAAGAGCTTTATGGTCAGTGCAGATAATGCACACGCAAAGCACCCCGCGCACCCCGAATATTCCGATCCCCAAAAAGCTCCCGTCCTTGGTGGCGGCGTTGTTATAAAGTATAACGCAAATCAAAGATACACAACCGACGCAGTCTCGGACGCAGTATTTTCGCTTATCTGCGAGCGCGCGGGCGCGGCAGTACAGCATTTTTGTAACAAGGCAGACGTCATCGGCGGCTCAACCCTCGGATCTATTGCAAATACCAAGGTGTCCGTTAGAAGCGTTGATATTGGACTTGCGCAGCTCGCAATGCATTCCGCGGTTGAAACCGCGGCAATTTCAGACGCGTGCGAAATGCAAAAGGCACTCGCTGAATTTTATGGCTCAACTCTTGAAATAGTTGGTGAGAAAATTTTCGTAAAATGACGAAAAATATAACATTTTAACCATCAAGGAACAAAAAACGGACCGAAGCTTGTACTTTTGCTTCGGTCCGTTTTGCTTTTTATTTATAAAGAACTTCTTTAACTGTCTTTTTAATGATTTTAATGTTTTCTTCGCTTACCTCGGTGTCAAGCGTGGGTATCTGAAGCTCCTCGGGATTTTCTTTTGTGAGGTAGCAGTACCAAAGAAGAGAAGCGAGAAGTCTGCCCTCACCGAGCGAAAGATGAAATCCGTCGCGGTGGGGAGCGGTGATTCCGTTTTTAATCAGCTGTGCCACGGCTTCGCCCGTGGGAATGATTCCATCGGCATTTATTTCTTTTGCCGCAAAATCATAAGCATCTTTTAATGCCATGAACATCTTTTCGGGGGTTTCTGCAATTTTTCTTGCCGCAAGTATTGCCTCGTCATATTGCCATGTCTGATGAATTATGATCTTTGCTTTCGGTGCGTATTTTTTTACGTAATCTGCTAGATGTGTTATGTATGGTACGTACGAATCTCGGTTTGTAGAGTAATGGCTCGCTTGCTGCAACGTAACGTAATCCCAATCATCGCTTATAAGTGCGTCCTTTATAGTGACGGGAAGTCCCGTGCTTTCGCCGTTAAATTGAAAATCATATTTCTTTGCATTTTCGAGCATGTTTATATAGTGAGTGCGAAGACTGCAGCCACCGATATAAAGGTTAACAGTTTTTATCGGATTTTTTGCAAGAAGTGAAATTTTGTGTATGTATCTCTGCGCGTCCGTCGAAAAGCTATTGCCGATTGAAAGAATCTTCATTTATTTGCTCCTTTTTTACATCGTGCTGTGATAGTGTGAAATGTTTTGGTCGGTATTGTACGTCGGGTCACCGGGGTTTATTCCGTTCATAACCTGCATAACGTGGTATGCCTCGCGGTGCAGTTTTTCTTCCGCCTCAAAGCGCGAAAGCGACCTGTCGGGGAAGAGAGGCTCTCCTATATGCAAATCAACGAAGGGGGTCTTGCCGAAAATTCTCATTATTTTCGGTCTGTCTCTAAATGACATCGTTATGGGAATAACGGGTTTGTCGTATTGAACCGCATATTTAAAAACGGCTTTTTTCAAGGGTCTGATGTCGGGGTAAAAGAACCAAAGCGAGCCTTCGGGGAAAAAGTGAAGCCATTTTCCTTCTTGAAGCACTGCTTCCATAGCCTTGTTGAATTTTATAAGCGCATGCACGTTGTCCGTTGGAACGGGAATACCGCCCGAAAGGCGAATAAACGGGCCAAACGAGCCCTCAAGGTTCGTCTTCCAAACGGGGAAGTACGCAAGGTGGGGGCGGATTGCTTTAAGCACGCAAAGATAATCCCACATAAAAACGTGGTTTGAAATCGTTATTGCGCCGTTTTTGAAAGCCTTTTTATGCTTTTTATAGTTTTTCTTTCCGTATATTTTTAAGCCGTGCGTAAAGTGCATAATAGGAAATACAACAGTGTTAAGCAGAGTTCCGTAAACAACTCGCAAAAGCTTGTATTTAAGTCCTCTCGGCATATAATGGTAATCTACGTCAAAATTTACCTCACGCACCTTTTTAACAACGAGCATGTGCTCGTCGGAATGCTCGGGGTAATCGTAATGCAAATTATGTCTGTAATACATCGAAAACCTCGTCAGAAATTATAGAATGAAAACATTATACCATAACTCGACATAAAATGCAATATTACGAGCGAAAATGATTAACCGCGCCCTTTTCAAAAAACTTGTGCATAAGATAAAAGCAGACGGACAAGGCTGATGCTTGAACGTCTGCTTCTTTTTATTTTAATTTATGTGATTTTCCGGATTTGATTTAGCGAATTAAAGCCCCATAAGCTGCTTTTTCTTCGATAAAAACTCTTCCTCGGTGATAGCTCCCGCTTCGTAAAGCTTTTTGTATTTCATTATCACATCGAAAACGTCGTTTTGGTTCGAGCCGCCCTCCACGGTTGCGGGTGCTGCCATTTCTTCTCTTGCGACGGGAGCTGCCTCGGATTTTTCCTCTGCTTTAGGTGCTTCGGTAGCTGTGGGCGCGCTATCCTTATCACCCTTGCTCGAGGGGATCATAAGAAAAGCCAAAACCGCTGAAGCCACAAGTGTCAAGCACATGCCGATGTTAATGAGCGGTGATGCAAAATAAGAGTAGATAAGAGCGATTACGTATGTAGTCTCGAAGTAGCCACCAAAAATGTACCTCAAAAGACTAAATGCAGAAATAATTATTATTATGCACATAAGCGATGCTATAATAGCAACTATCGCTATAACTATAGAAGATATAAGTGCAACAATCTTTCTCTTGCTTTTAAGCACCTTTGTTGAGAGAATTCCAACGGCAAGTGCAAAAATCAGAGCAATTACAAGTGCAACTAAATACAAGGCTACCTTAAAAATTTGGTTGAATGCCGAATTTATCATATCGGTGCCAAAACGGGAAAGGATAAGATTGGAAATTAAGTTGTATAAATAGGAAAGAAACGTGTAAATTAAAGGAAATGATGCGAATGCAATGAGTGCTGTGGTAATGCTATTAATTTTTTTAACGAATATGCTTGCGATTGCAAAAATTGCCGCCGCACATGCAATAGCTACAAAAATAAGACCGATAAGTGCAAATAATACGTATGGTAAAGAAGATTTCATTAAAACTGTAAACACGGTGTTTAACAAGGGATTTAAAAGGGATAAAGCAACAAAGGCAACAAGCGCCACGCTTGTGAGTATGGGGAAAATTCTTGAAGGTGATTTTTTTGTTGTAGTCATAAGAGGTCTCCTAAAAACTTATAAATATCTCTGTATATAAAAACTTGTTTTGCCAAAATCAAGCGTTTGCTGCATCGAGAATGATTTTTTCAACGATGTCAACAACCTTTTCGAGCGACTCGATTGAAAGGTATTCAAATCTCGAATGAAAATTCTCGCCGCCCGTGCATATGTTCGGGCAGGGAAGCCCCATAAATGAAAGTCTTGCGCCGTCTGTGCCGCCGCGGATAGGAACAATCATCGGCTCAACGTCAACGGATTTCATAGCGGCTATCGCGCGGTCAATAATGTACATATTCCCGTCGATTATCTCTTTCATATTATAGTATGAGTCCTTGAGGGAAACCTCGCAGCTGCCCTCGCCGTAATTTTCGTTGATTTTAACGGAAACCTCTTGGAAAAGAGCCTTCTTCTCTTCGAATTTTGCTCTGTCGTGATCTCTGATAATGTAAACAAGCTCTGCGCTTTCGCATTCGCCTTTCATATCAATGAGGTGGAAAAATCCCTCGTATCCCTCGGTTTTTGCGGGAATCTGATCTGCGGGGAGCAGGGAATTGAAATCCATTGCCATAAGTGCCGCATTCTTCATCTTGTCCTTTGCGCTTCCCGGGTGAATTGAAACGCCAAAGAATTTTGCAACCGCTGCCGCAGCATTGAAATTTTCGTATTCAAGCTCGCCAAGTCCGCCGCCGTCAACGGTGTAAGCGTAGTTAGCACCGAATTTTTCAACGTCAAAGTGATCTGCGCCTCTGCCAATCTCCTCGTCGGGAGTGAAGCATATCTTAACGGTGCCGTGCTTTTTGCCGCTTGCGATTATTCTCTCAATTGCCGAAACGATAGCAGTGATTCCCGCCTTGTCGTCAGCTCCGAGCAACGTTGTTCCGTCGGTCACGATAAGGTGATTTCCAACGTATCTGTTCAGTGAAGGATATTCCGTCGGTGTAAGATAAATGCCCTTTTCTTCGTTAAGGCAAACCGCACCGCCCTCGTATTTCACGATTTTTGCATTGATTGGCTCATCAGCGCAAGCGTCAGAGGTGTCAACGTGCGCAATAAAGCCGATAACCGCGGAAGAATCGGTGTTTGCGGGCAAGGTTGCATAAAGATATCCCATCTCGTCAAGCAGAACGTCGGAAAGTCCGATTCTTTCAAGCTCAGCCGCAATAAATTTGCTTAATGCGAGCTGCTTTTGCGAGCTTGGAACCGTCGCGCTGTTCTCGTCAGACATGGTAGGGAATGAAACGTATTTTAAAAATCTTTCTGTGATATTATTCATTATGGTGTCTCCGCTTTTTTCTCATAATCTTTCTATATATTACCACAAAAAATATTTTGTGTCAATGATTTGCATTAATATATCGCGCATTTAATTCGAAACGCAAAAAACGGCTCAATTTGAGCCGTTTTTCGTATTTTTCATTTTGTATCTCCCTATCTTAATTTTTCGTTACGAAAACCTTGGTGGTATGAGGGGGTATCTCGATTGAAATTTCATTCGCATCGGATAAATCCTCTTTGGCCCAAGCATCTCGTATCTTTTTCGTGCATTCAAGCGGAATGCTGACGCTTTCTGTTGTTTCTCCAAGGTTGAAAAATGCGTATGCCGTTTTCTCATCGCAAAGCTCCTTTTTGAAAACGTGAATAGCCTTTCCATTTTCTTCTTCCTTGATTATCAGCCTAGCTGTGTCAAATTTTGCGTCTTGATTGATTGCAATAATTTCCTCATTGCAGTAAATCGAAAGCTCAAATTCCGTGGCATTTTCAAGCTTGCAGCTTAATTGCACGGGTGAATTCAAAAACGCTCGCATAGTGTATGCGGTAATTTGCTCGTCCTCGCTCAATCCGTGATCGGCATTCTTGGTATATTCCAAGAAATCAAAAAGATAGCAATCGCCAAGCTCAAGCATATCAAGGTCGAAGAAATGTCCCTTGTTGATATAATCAACAAAATCAAAATACGTGTTGTATATCTCCAAAAGATTTTTCCAGTTGCCTATCGAATCGCAATTGTTTCGATAGCTGTTGCAGTATTTGCACCAATACTTGTGATATTCGGGGCGCGCCCTAACGGAAACGCAGAAGCCGAAATCGCGGTCTGTCGCAATCAGCTCGCGTCTCATAAGCTCCGCATTGTAAGGGTCGCACGGGCGCCAGTCATATTTCAAATAGTCAAATCCCCATTGTGCCCATTGCGAAGCATTGTTTTTTTCTTTTCTGATAATGCCGATTCCGCCGCGCTCATCTGCAAACATATCGTCTGGCTCGCCTTGCGTGCAGCCGGGAGGGAGGGGGATATCGTTCATCGAGCAACCGAATGCATTAAGCATAGGCGTGGAATAAATGCCGCACTTAAATCCCATCGCGTGAAGTCTGTCAACCATTCCCTTGATATCGGGAAATTTTGCGTTTGGCATAACCGCGTCAAATTCGCCGCCGTATGCCCCTTGCCATCCGGAATCAGTGTTTATGTAGCAGTATCCGTATTCCGCAAGACCTAAATCAAGCATATTCCTCGCGGTATTTTCTATATCTTCTTGCGTAACCTGATATGCAAAAGCATTCCAGCTCGTCCAGCCGAGCAGGGGAGTTAAAAATACGGTGTCCTTCTTAACCTCAAGGGTAATAGAGCGCACGTCTTTCCCAAATG
>JAGBUD010000088.1 GCA_017630995.1 Clostridia bacterium | reverse complement strand
TGTCTGCTCGTCTATCTCTCCGTCAAGGAGTGCCGCAAGAGTTCCCTCCTCTGCGGAATATGTAAACGCGCCGAATCTATCGAATTTCGCTTCTTTTATAAATTCGCAAAGCTCGCAGAAGTCCTCCTCACTCTCACCGGGGAAGCCGACCATAGCCGTGGTTCTGAGAACTATTCCAGGAACTCTCTCGCGAAGCTTTCTCACAGTGTCCTTTATAAGTGCTGATCCGCCGTGGCGGTTCATTCTTGTAAGAACGCTATCGGATATATGCTGAATCGGAATATCCATATATTTTACAAGGCGCGGATTGTTTGCAAGCTCGTCTATAAGCTCGTCTGTTATCTTATCGGGATAGCAGTAAAGGAGTCTAATCCACGGAATGCTTGTTCCCTCACAAATCGCACGCACAAGCTTTGCAAGACTGTATTCACCGTAAAGGTCGAGTCCGTAACGTGTTGTGTCCTGTGCTATAAGGTTTAACTCCTTAACACCGAGAGCCTCAAGCTCACGCGCTTCGCTAACAATATCCTCAATAGATCTGCTTCGAAGTTTTCCGCGAATCAAAGGAATAGCGCAATAGGAGCACTTATTGTCGCAGCCCTCGGCAATTTTGAGATATGCCGTATGTTCAGCGGTCGTCAATATTCTTTCACCGCCGAGATGCATTTTTTCCTTATCCTTAAACGAGGTGTACTTTTCACCGCGCAAAACCGCCTTGCACGCCTCAACGATATCGAAAAGACTTCCGACACCGACAAGGGCATCTACCTCGGGAAGCTCATTCATTACCTCCTCGCGATATCTCTCAACAAGACAGCCCGTTGCGATTATATGGCGGCATTTTCCGTTTTTCTTTAGCCACGCTATATCAAGTATGTTATCTATGGACTCCTGCTTTGCGCTTTCAATAAATCCACAGGTGTTTATTATAACGATTTCCGCCTCGGTTTCGTCTGCGGTTATTTCAAAACCCGCATCGTAAAGATTGCGCAGCATAACCTCGGTATCAACGAGGTTTTTTGAGCAACCGAGCGAAATAAATCCTACTTTGGTCATTTTTCCTCCGATTGTTTGTTATTTGAACAAATTTTTAAACCTATTTCGAAGCTTATACGTATAAAACCTTGCGGCAACGGTAACTACCCTATCGTACATCATAAAAGCGACTAAAAATAGCGCGTAAAACGCAATCTTAACAGGTAGATACTCGCTTTCGACAAGGGGAATAGCAAATATAAGCTCAACCGCTAAAACGAGGCCAAATATTGCCACCGTCGAATATACAAGCTTGAGCGGTATCCAAAGCGGACGCTTTAGCTTTTCAATATAGAATTTGAGTATCGGATATATACCCATAACAAGGTACATAACCCATATCGGACTTGCAAGGCTTATAAAAAGCAGAAATGATAAAAGCGTTGTGGAAATCCAAACCAAAAAGGGATAAAATCCTCTGACCTCTATCATAATAACTATCATCACGAGCGCCGCTAATGCCGCGCAAGCAAGATCTGCCATCTCCCAAACTGCACCCGGCGCCATCAATGCACAACCGAGTGCTGTAGCCATCGCACTTAGGGTTAACTTTTTCGTTGCTCTCATAGGCAAGGGATAAGATCTCCGCCAAGGCATTCGCAAAGGCAATCCATACACAAAAGGTTTGCGCAGCAATCACATACGTCAACCGAGCCTGCAGTGCGCTGCGGTGCTCTTCTCGTGCTTCCGTAATAGGTGCTTCCGTAGTTTTGCGCTACGTTATTAAACATTTCCTTTGCTTTTTGGTATTCCATATTCGAGGGATCAAGACTGCAAGCAATTTCAAGCTCACGCATAGCGTCGTTGGGACGATTTCTATGCATAAGCAAAACGCTCGCAAGATAATGCCATTCCGCATTTCTTTCATTCATCGGTATAGCAAAAAGCTCTCTTTCCGCTTCTGCGAATTTGCGCGAGTTTATGAGCATACGCAAATGAACGTAACCACCCTGCGCACCCGAAGACGCGTTGCCGTCTGCAGCTCCGTTTTTTTTGCGTGCTCTTATTCTGCATATTTCGTCGTATGCTTCGTTTATCTCTTGCATTTTTTCGGTTGCAAGATCCTTTAAGGGATTATCATCACCGTAGCTATCGGGATGATATTTGCGAACAAGCTCTCTGTATGCCGCTTTTATTTCATCATCGTCGGCATTTGGAGAAACTCCGAGTATAACGTATGGGTCCTTCAATTATTTTCCACCTCTGTTTTTTCTTCTTCGTATTTTGGCTTATCAAGAAATTCAATTCTTTTGATAAGCCCGAGATATATGATATTTTTGATAATGTTCTCTATTGTTGCACGGTTGCCGAACGGCAAAAGATTGACCGCTTGCTCTATTCTCTTACATTCAAAAATGAGGGCAAGCTTTATGCTCTCTCTGTTTTCCTTTGTTAAGGGGGCATTTTGATACATTATTACGTAGGGGTTGTATTTTCCCTCTCGTCTGTCACCCTCGTAATCCTCCGCCGCATCTGCCGCATAGATAAATCTGCCGACGTGGAATCCCAAATCATAGAGCAAAATTCTGTCGTTATCCGAAAATCCGTGGGCAAAGAATTCTCCCAGCATTTCACCGAAAACGTCGGCAACCTTATCAACGCTTGATTCACTTGCCTTTTCGAGTGCGGATATTTCGGAAAGCTTTTCAGCCGCGACTTTCGAAAGGTCGGAAAGGGCTGACTTTTTGGCTCCGTGCTTAAATATCGGACGCGCTGCGGAAACCGCAATCCGCTTTGCCGCGCCCTCGTCGTTTATATCGTCGAGCATTTTATAATACGTCAAAACGGCAAAGGCACGTGCGGTATATGAAATCGCAGAATTTTCGATAAGCATTCCGCGCTTCTTTACGGGGTGCGCTATGCATCGTGCACGTTTTACACCTATTTCGGCGTCGCTGACGTAAAGCATTCTGACAAGAGCAAGAAAAACACTGTCATAGCTCAAAGCGACGTTTGAGAGTCTG
>JAGBUD010000087.1 GCA_017630995.1 Clostridia bacterium | reverse complement strand
TCGGTTGTGGAAACGTCACCAAGCTCTTCGTGCATTCTTATATCAAGCACCTTTTTAACTTCATAATTTGAATTTTTAAGAACTTCATAGGCACCGCTACCAACGATACCGAATCCCAAAATAGCTATTTTCATACCTAAAACCCCTTTCTATTCTGGCATTTCAATCTGTTTTTTTAGCATCTTGCACAAAAATTGAAATGATTTTTTTACGTCAAATCAACTTTTTTAATGGATTTTTTGTCTTTATTTCAAAAACACTTGTATTTGAACAAAAAATAGTGTATCATATAAATTGCAAAATGTCAAGAGGGGTTTTAAAAAATGTTTTATACCAGTACACGAAACGAAAATATACTAAAAAGTCCCGCAGAAGCTATACTTGAGGGTATAGCGGAGGACGGTGGTCTTTATATTCCAAGATCATTTGATGAAGCGAAATTCCCAATGGATGAGCTGCTATCATTAACGGAAATAGAAATTTCCGCCAAGGTTCTTTCCCTGCTCTTTTCCGGCGGCTCAATGTTTGAGGGTGACGAGGGAAAATTCATTTCAGCAGTCACGCGCGCTTACAAGTCCAAATTTGAAAATGAAGACTACGCACCGATTGCCAAGGTTGGCGACGCATTCGTAATGGAATTATATCACGGTCCGACCTGCGCATTCAAGGACGTGGCGCTTCAAGTTCTTCCTCATCTTATAACAGAAGCAAAGCGCTCAACGAAGATGAATGACGATATCGTTATTCTTACCGCAACAAGCGGTGATACGGGAAGCGCTGCACTCGAAGGATTTTCTAATATCCCGGGAATAAAAATAATAGTTTTCTATCCTCAAAACGGCACCAGCCTTGTTCAAGAGCGCCAAATGGTTTCTTGTACGGGAAAGAACACCTCTGTCGTTGCCGTCAAGGGAAACTTTGATGATGCGCAAAGCGGTGTTAAAAAGATATTCTCCGAATTAAAGCTACCCGATGGTGTTAAGCTTTCGAGCGCAAACTCTATAAATATAGGTAGACTTGCACCGCAGGTTGCCTACTATTTCAAGTGTTACCGCGACCTTGTATTAAGAAAGGAAATAAAATTCGGCGACAAGCTGAATTTCGTTGTTCCCACGGGCAACTTCGGTGATATCCTTGCGGGTTACTTTGCAATGCAGATGGGCTTGCCCGTCGGAAAGCTCGTTTGTGCATCAAACCAAAATAACGTGCTCTCGGATTTTTTCAAAAACGGAGTTTATAACAGAAACAGAGAATTCCACATAACGAAATCTCCGTCTATGGACATACTTATTTCCAGCAACCTTGAGCGACTCTTATATATGGTTTGCGGCACAAAGAAATGCGCTGAATATATGGAAAAGCTCAAAGCTGACGGAAGATATGCTCTTGAAAATTCAGAGCTTGAGGCAATAAGAGAATACTTTGATGCGGGATTCTGCAACGACGAGGACACCTATAAGACAATTAACAGCGTTTATACAAAGCACGGTTACCTTATGGATACTCACACCGCTGTTGCTTGGAAAGTATACGAGGATTTCACGAAGACTAGCCGTAACGGATATAAAACCGTTGTTCTCTCGACTGCCTCACCCTACAAATTCTCTTCGGGAGTGCTTCACTCTCTCGGCATGGAGTGTCCTAACGAGTTTGACGCAATAGACATTCTTGCAAAGAGAACGGGAATTGCTCCTCCGACCTCAATAAGAAACATAAGAAACAAGCCGATTTTGCACAGTGCCGTAGTAGATAAGGCAAATATGCAGAGCCTTGTTTCAAACGTTATAAAGAAAAATAAGGTTACCGTTAGAGTTCCCGCAACGAGCGCAAATCTCGGCTCGGGATTTGACTGCACGGGAATTGCATTTGCAAAATATGACGTTTTGGATTTCGAAAAGCTTGATTGCGGCTTGGAATTTGAAGGATTTGGAAAGGAATTTTCAAACGAATCCAATTTGGCTTACGTCGCATACAAGCTGACATGCGAAAAGATTGGCGTTCCCTCCACGGTCAAAATAACGCTCAAGAAAACGGATATTCCAATAGCTCGCGGACTTGGCTCATCGGCAGCACTTATAGTTGCGGGAGCATATGCGGCAAACGCACTTAACGGAAGCAAGCTTTCCGTGCAAGAGATTTTCGAAATATGCAACTGCATCGAGGGTCACCCCGATAATATTGCACCCGCACTTTTTGGTGGACTTTGCACATCTATAGTTAAGGACGGCAAGCCGATAGTACAAAAATACACGGTTTCGGATAAAATATCGTTTACAGCATTAGTACCCAGCTTTGCGGTTAACACAAAAGATGCTCGCGCAGTTCTTCCCGATACGGTAAAACGCGAAGATGCGATTTTCAATATGCAGAGAGTTGCGCTTCTTCCATATGCGTTTGAGCACGGAAGACTTGATCTTATCTCGCTGGTCACAGACGACAGATTGCACGAAAGCTACAGAATGTCGCTTTATAGAAACGCAGACGAGGTAAAGACGCAGGCGGAAAAATTAGGCGCTATCGCATTTACCGTAAGCGGCGCGGGACCAACCTGCCTTGCTTACTCCAAGAAGCCTATTTTTAAGGAATTAAATAAAGCAATATCAAATTTAAAGACCGATTGGGTCGCTTACGGACTCACCGTAGATAACGAAGGAGCAAAAGAAATCTATGATTAATAGTAAATACTTACTCGTTGACAGACAAATTCTGCCCTCTTATTACGAAAAAGTCGTTGAAGCTCGCTCGCTTCTTACGAGCGGCAAGGCAAAGGACGTTTCCGATGCGTCGAAGATGGTTGGAATTTCAAGAAGCACCTATTACAAATATAAGGACTACGTTTTTTCCACCAACACAGACGTTCACGGCAGAAAGGCTATAGTTTCCTTCACTCTTTCGCATAAGCCCGGAACTTTGAGCGAGGTTCTTATTGCGCTTTCCGAAAACGGAGCGAACATACTCGCCATAACGCAAAATCTGCCCATAAACTCCAAGGCTCACGTTGTTTTGACGTTGGACGTTTCAACATTAAAGCAGGATTTACAACCGCTGCTCAAGGATATAAACTCCATTCGCGGTGTTAGCGGAACGAAGCTTGTTGCGATAGAATAATACTTTAAAAAACTCTCGTTTTCGTTTTTCAAAAACGAGAGTTTTTTCTTTTTTATTTAATTATTTAACTACGATATTTACAATCTTTCCGGGAACCACGATTTCCTTTACAATGGAAAGCGTGCCGATTGCAGCTGCAACCTTTTCGTCAGCCTTTGCTATAGCGATAACGGCGTCCTTATCAGCGTCCTTGGGAACCATTATTACAGAACGAACCTTTCCGTTTATCTGAACGGGCATTTCAACGGTATCGTCAACCGTTTTTGCCTCGTCATAAACAGGCCACTCAGCAAGTGAAACGAGTCCCTCGTTTCCGAGACTAGTCCATATTTCCTCCGCGATATGAGGTGCAAAGGGAGAGAGTAGCTTTGCGAGAACGGAAAGCTCGGTCTTGGTTATCTTACCGTTATCGTAAACGGTGTTTATAGCGCCCATCATTGCCGCAATAGCGGTGTTGAACTTCATTGAATCAATATCGGATGTAACCTTCTTGATAAGCTTGTGAATGTGCTTTTCAAGCGCAGGAGTCATTCCCTCACCCTCGGTTATATCAAGAAGAGAGAGGAATCTTTCAAGGAATCTCTTACAACCCTTGATGGATTGAGTATTCCAAGGAGCAGCCTGCTCGAAATCACCGATAAACATTTCGTAAAGACGCATTGTGTCAGCACCGTAATCACGAATTATATCGTCGGGGTTAACGACGTTTCCGCGGGATTTTGACATCTTTTCGCCATTTTCTCCAAGAATCATACCGTGGCTCGTTCTCTTCATGTAAGGCTCCTTGGTAGGAACAACGTCTATATCGAAGAGGAACTTTGACCAGAATCTTGAATAAAGAAGATGAAGCGTGGTATGCTCCATACCGCCGTTATACCAATCTACAGGCATCCAATACTTGAGAGCCTCGGGAGACGCGAGAGCCTCGTTATTGTTAGGATCGCAGTAACGGAGGAAATACCAAGAGGATCCTGCCCACTGCGGCATTGTGTCTGTTTCTCTCTGTGCATTTGCTCCGCACTTGGGGCACTTGCAATTTACCCATTCGGTCATAAGAGAAAGAGGAGATTCGCCCGTTTCTGTAGGCTCATAGGATTCAACGTCGGGAAGCTGAACGGGAAGCTCGGATTCGGGAACTGCAACCCAACCGCACTTCTCGCAGTTAACAAGCGGAATAGGCTCGCCCCAATATCTCTGACGCGAGAATACCCAGTCACGAAGCTTGAAGTTAACCTTTTCTTCGCCGATTCCCTTTTCCGTAAGGTATTCAACCATCTTAACCTTTGCGTCTGCAACGTCAAGACCGTTAAGGAATCCTGAGTTTACAAGCTTACCGGTTTCAACGTTGGTAAACGCCTCATTCTGAACGTCACCGCCTGCAACAACCTCGATAATGGGAAGACCGAATTTTTTAGCAAAATCCCAGTCACGCTCGTCGTGTGCGGGAACTGCCATGATTGCACCCGTTCCGTAACCTGCAAGAACGTAATCTGAAATGAAAATCGGAATTTCGGTGTTCGTTGCGGGATTTATAGCTCTAACGCCCTTGATTTCAACGCCCGTCTTGTCCTTAACAAGCTCGGTTCTCTCGAAATCGGACTTCTTTGCAGCTTCAGCCTTGTAAGCCTCAACTTCATCGTAATTAAGAATGAGATTCTTCCACTTTTCAATAAGTGCATGCTCGGGAGCTATAACCATATAGGTTGCACCAAAAAGTGTGTCGCATCTCGTGGTATAAACCTTGAGTGTATCACCCGTTGTGGTAACGAAATCTATTTCTGCACCGTGGGATTTACCAATCCAATTTTTCTGCTGGGTCTTAACTCTTTCTATGTAATCAAGACCGTCAAGATCGGAAATAAGTCTGTCTGCATACTCTGTTATCTTGAGCATCCACTGACTCTTTACCTTTCTTATAACTGCAGAATTACATCTTTCACAAACGCCGTTAACAACCTCTTCGTTTGCAAGAACAACCTTACAAGACGTGCAGAAGTTGACTGCCATTTCTTTCTTGTATGCAAGCCCCTTTTCGAAGAGCTTAAGGAATATCCACTGCGTCCACTTGTAATAGTTAGGATCGGTGGTGTTTACCTCGCGCGACCAATCGAAAGAAAGACCGAGAGCCTTAAGCTGACTCTTAAATCTTGCGATATTCCTTTCGGTTACGATTTTGGGGTGGATCTTATTCTTTATAGCATAGTTTTCGGTAGGCAAGCCGAAAGCGTCCCAGCCCATCGGGAAAAGAACGTTATATCCCTGCATTCTCTTCTTTCTTGAAACGATATCAAGCGCGGTGTAAGGACGAGGGTGTCCTACGTGAAGTCCCTGTCCCGAGGGATAAGGAAACTCAACGAGCGCGTAATACTTGGGAAGCGAAAAATCCTGCTTTGCTTCGAAAGCATTTGCTTCGTCCCACTTTTGTTGCCACTTGGCTTCAATACTTTTGTAGTCGTAATTCATTTATT
>JAGBUD010000086.1 GCA_017630995.1 Clostridia bacterium | reverse complement strand
GTACGCAACTATTGCCAAAGTTTCGAGCGCCGAGGTAGAAAGTGTACCGCTTTTTTTGATTCCGAGAGCATCGCGTATTTCGGTTAAATAGTGTTGCTTTGTGGAAAGCTGACAAGAATCCGTGTATGCAAGAAGAATAACTCCGCGTGGGATATCCGAATTGTTATATTTAACAGAGTAGTCTGCTATAACGCCCTTTATTTTCGAGGGAGTTGTTTCAAATACTCTTGCAAGAGTAGCGTAAGAAATCGGGTGTCCTGCCGCAAAAAGAATAGCCTCAATCGCTTCCTCGATTACAACTTCCTTGTCGGGCTCGATTGCACTATCTTCCGCAGAAGCTATTTCTTCTTCGATTTTTGCACTCGTATCACTCATTGTTTTTTCCTCACTGTTGTTTTTCATTATTGTCTTCTTCTGTGGGGTCAACGTCAAATTCGCTTTCGGTTGCCGCAGTCGGAACGTAATCGGGATTAAGCTTGAACTTCATTTCAAGTCCGCGTTCTTCGTATTCTGCAACGTCGTCAACAAAATGAACGGTTGTTATTGAAATTCGGTGAATCTTGATAAGCTCAAGTATACCCATGAATCTCGCAACAAGCTCGGAGCGAGATTCGGAATCCTTCAGTAAGAAGAATAGCGAGCATTCCTCATGCTCGGTGAGGAAGTCGCAGATTTCTTCGATTTTTTCTTCAACCGAAACGATTTTATGCTTTATAAGGGGATTAACAAGCTCCGTCGGTGTTCTTTCCGCTTGCGAGATTCTTATTCTTCTCATAACAGAGCCGAGGGCTTTTATGAGGAGATTTGTATCAAGATCAAGCGGCAGTCCCTTTTCGAGAGGAATATCGTCCGTTCCTTTGACGTATCTGCCTGAATATTCGTCGTACAAGGGCTGCATTTGCTTTGCCGCAAGCTTGGCTTGCTGATAAAGGAGCAAGGCGTCTGCAATTTCGCGGCGAGGGTCGTTTTCCGTGCCTTCCTCGTGCGGCAAAAGCATTCTGCTTTTTATGAGCATAAGCTCGCTTGCCATAACGATGAATTCGCTTGCTATATCAAGATTCATTTCTTGCGCCGCATCAATATATTCCATATACTGATCGCAAATAATCGCTATCGGTATATCCGTTATGCTGACCTTGTTTTTGCTGATAAGCATCAATAAAAGGTCAAGCGGACCTTCGAATTGATCCAGTCTGTATGTGAACTGTTCTGTCATTTTATTACCTCAAAAGAGTTAAATATTAAGAAACGGTATCAACTCCCAAAAATCGAAGAAGATTCCCGATAGAAATTCTATAGCGTATGAGAGTATTTTGGAAAGTGATACGATATTTGCAAGGATAGAAAGAATGGTCGAATTGTGTACAATGGGAATTGAAAGCAAGAAATTCGAAACGATATTTCCAAGTAAGAGCCAGCCTAGAAGCGCGTAGTAGAATATGCGCTCACGCTTGAGGTACGCAATATATGCCTTTGTGGGAAGAACGGACGCGATAATTCTCGAGCCGTCAAGCGGGGGAATGGGAATAAGGTTAAATATTGCTATGCCGAGATTTATGGCGTGGAATATAAAAATAAACTCAAGCGTGTAGTTTAAGATGTTTATTAAAAGCTCGTTTTGTATCTCGAATTTTCCCACAAGGAAATTGAATAAAAGCAGTGTGAGCAAATAAAAGGGAACGGTTAAAAACGATAAAATAAGGTTGGAAGCGGGGCCCGCGAGTGCTATTATGGCAAAATCGCGTTTAGGCTTTTTAAGGCTTCGTAAATTAACGGGGACGGGCTTTGCCCAACCGAATCTGAATAATACCATACATAACGCGCCAAAGGGGTCAATGTGCTTCAAGGGATTAAGCGTTAGTCTGCCCATATATTTAGCCGTATTATCGCCAAGCTTGCAAGCTATGAGCGCGTGCGAGTATTCGTGGATCGCAAGTATTATAATAACGGCAAGTGCGTTGAGTATAATATCGGAAAACTGCATCGTTTTCTCCTTCTTTTAGTATTATGTATGCAAATTAATTGATTGCATCGAATATTTTTTGCCAAAGCTCATCTTTGCCCGCGCGGGTAACGGAAGAGAAGGGCAAAAGCGTAATTCCGGTTCCTCGGAAGAAATCGTATTCAATCTTATCGAGAGCCTCTTGGAGCTGATTTTTTGAAAGCTTATCCGTCTTCGTGCAAACGACGGTAAAGGGAATCTGCATATCTATCAGCCAGTTTATCATCATAATGTCGTCATCTGTGGGGCCTGTGCGCACGTCGATGAGTTGAATAACCATTTTTAAAGCGTCGGAGGAGGGATTTTTAAGAAAAAAGTCCTCTGTGAGCGTGCTCCAAACTCGTTTTGATTCCTTTGAACGCTTTGCATATCCGTAGCCCGGGAGGTCTACGAGATACATCTTCTTGTCAATGGAGTAATAATTAATTGTTATCGTTTTTCCCGGAGAGGAAGAAACTCGGGCAAGCGATTTTCTGCCGAGCAACGTGTTGATGAGCGAGCTTTTTCCTACGTTTGAGCGCCCTGAAAGAGCAATTTGCGGTTTTGGATCGCGAACAAATTGTTTTGAAGCGCCAACTGTTGTGAAAAGCTCTGCGTTGTTAATATTGATTTTCATTTTAGTTCCTTTTATTATCTTGAAAGGGCGTGAGTGAGCACTTCTTGTGCAGTTTTGCAAGGAATGAAGTTAAGTGCTGCGCGAGCCTCGCTGTCAACCTCGTCAAGATCTCTCATATTATCTTCGGGAATTATCACGGTTTTAATGCCTGCTCTGTATGCGGCAAGGGTCTTTTCGCGAAGACCTCCGATTGCAACAACCTTTCCTCGCAGAGTTATTTCGCCCGTCATCGCGATATCCTTTTTAACGGGAATATTGCTCAACGCGCTGACGATTGCGGTAACCATCGTAACACCTGCGGAGGGGCCGTCTTTAGGAATTGCACCCTCGGGGAAATGAATGTGAATGTCCTTGTTTTTGTTGAATTTTGGGTCGATGGAATAGCTTTCGGCGATGGTTCTTACGTAGGAATGTGCAATCTTTGCCGATTCCTTCATAACGTCGCCAAGTGAGCCTGTAAGCTCAATTTTTCCGTCGCCGTCCATCGTTGCAACTTCAACCTTTAAAAGATCGCCGCCCGTCTGCGTGTAAGC
>JAGBUD010000085.1 GCA_017630995.1 Clostridia bacterium | reverse complement strand
GTCCTTTATGCCAAATTTTATATTCATTTTTCCAGCATAAACTATTCTTGTTATTCCATCATATGTGGCCTTTATCGTCTTGGGTTTATAAGAGTCAACATCAACAATTCCTTCAACAACTATATACGGGCGATCCCCAATTTTTAGCACATCTTTCATTGGCTCAGTTAAAAGCACAAACGAATCCACCTTGGCAATAAATTTCTCCATATGTCTTATATCGATTTTTTTACAAATATCGTATATGCCTCTTTTGGATTCATTTAAATTCATATATTGCGGAAGATCTGGAACAACCAAACACACCTTGCTCTTGGGTTTCAATTCTTTCGCATATATAGCAGCCTCTAGAAAAGGAGTATGCGGACAATATACTAATATTAAAAACTCCTCTTCTGTCTCCCTATTTAAATACTCTTTTACGGCTTTTTTTAATGATTTTGAACGAGAAAGATTTCTTATTCCCCAAATATTATTGAAACAAACGTATTCGTAGTTAGAATTTGTTTTTGTAAACCCTGAAAATCTACTGCTTTTATATCGCATAGGATACGCTCCTATCAGCGGCGCAGAGATGATTTTACACTCCACTTGATTCTGTTCAATGCCACTAATTAACTTTCTTTGAAAGATATTCGCAGATTGTTCTGCATAGCCTTTCGTGCATTCAAGAACCTCATTTTCGTTTTCTTCGGCATATACGCCACATATCATCAATATCTTCATCTTTTACCTACTGAACAACACACTGAAAAATAACACTGGCGAAATGAAAAATCCAAACATAGAATTTAACAAAAATTTCCAAAGCTGCCCCATGCGCAAATATGCATATGCTAAAACAGCGTAATGTCTCGTTTTTATATACTTTACAGTTTTTCGGTTCAAACCACAAAAATATTTTTTCTTATGATCATACAAAGCATTTTCGCCATTGATTTTTCCTTGACCACTAGAAAGTCCGCCTTCTCCGGTGTGAACATACGCCATAATATCGCACACAGGGAGATAGCCGAATTTGCCTTCGTGTTCTATTGCACGTTGCATTAAATGAAACTCATCACCCACATCGATCGGAGGAAAACCACCGATTTTTACAATATAATCTTTTCGAAACATCATTGCATCGGTGCCGGTAATATGATATTTCATATGACATTCAAAAAGCTTATGCTCATTTGCTGTTGTTAGATAACCTCTTGTTCGTTTGTCAACTAACTTTCCGTTTTCGTTGTATAGATATAAATCAGTTATCGAATAATCCAGTTGTTTTTGTTCCATAAAAGCAACTTGTTGCTTAACTTTATCCGGAAGATATACATCATCATCATCAAGAAATGTAATGTAATCACCATTAGCGACACTTATTCCTATATTACGTGTCTCTGCCGAACCACGATTAGGATGATTGACGATGTATTGGAACCTAACAGAAGGGTACTTTTCTCCAAATCTTTCGACAACGTCTCGTACTCTTGTATTCCATTGCAAATCGTCATTATCATCAACAAGTACAACCTCGATATTAGAATAGCTTTGACTCGACAATGATGACAATGCATTCCACAAAACGTCTTCTCTGCGGTAGGTTGCAACTATGATGCTAACTAATGGATTTATCATAAAACTTTCTCTTTTTCTTTCTCCTGTTTCTTCATCTCGCCGGTGCCGCCTTCGACGACGCCGTCGGATTTAAGCACTCTGGCGACTGTGCCGAAAAGGCATCTCACGTCCATTGCAAATCCCTTAAATTTGCCTGCATTCAGCGCGGCGGTATATTCGCCGTCAAGTCTTGCCTTGACGTCAATTTCCAGCTCGTCTCGGCCGTTGATCTGCGCCCATCCGGTAATGCCGGGGGTTATATCGTTTGCACCGTATTTCTCGCGTTCCTCGATCAAATCATACTGCGACCACAAAGCAGGTCTCGGACCCACAATAGAAAGCTTGCCCGTGAACACCTGATAAATTTGAGGCAATTCGTCGATACTCGTCTTACGAATGAACCTGCCGACACGGGTTATGTACTGCTCGGGATCCGACAAAAGATGTGTCGGCGTATCGGACGGAGTTGAGGTTTTCATACTGCGGAATTTCCAAATATTAAAATATGTAATTTGTCCGTTTTTGCTTTTGCCCACACGCTTTTGGGTAAAAAAAACGGGACCTGGATCGTCAATTTTAATAGCTATTGCGACAATCAGCATCGGCAGAGCGGTAAGAACTATCGCAATGCTTGACAAAACAATATCAAAAAATCTTTTAATGATATTTTTATACATCATACTCCCTCCCAAAATGCCAACCGAGCACTATCCGCCCGAAAAATGCGCGGATTTCTACTATATAAATAGACATTATAATTCTACCACAACGGTATGGATTTTTCAAGAGATAATCATTAATAATTTTGTTATTTACACTGTAAATATATGGTGCGTCCTGCTTTTTAAAAGGTTCATCGAGCAAAACTCCGCATTGAGTCTTACGTTTTCAACTCTATGAGTATAAAAATAAAAAAACAGCTCGATTGAGCAACCGAGCAGAAAATATTACGTTTTTGTAAATTTCATTTAAATATTGAATTGCAAAGCGAAATACGATATAATCAAAGCTGTATTTTTGAATTTACGGAGTTAATTTATGAGCGATAATAAAGAAATGCTCGGCACTGCGCCGATCGGCAAGCTGCTTTTTAAGTTGGCGGTTCCGACGGTGGTTGCCCAGCTTATCAATATGCTGTATAATATCGTCGACCGCATTTACATCGGTCATATAAAGGACATCGGAAGCCTTGCACTCACGGGCGTCGGCGTGTGTATGCCGATCATTATGATCATCTCGGCATTTGCGGCGCTGATTGCTTCGGGCGGTGCTCCGAAGGCATCTATATCGATGGGAAAGGGCGACAACGAATCCGCCGAAAAAATTATGGGCGGTTGCTTTTCTTTGCAGCTTATTATTTCCGCTGTCCTGACCGCAGTTTTGCTGATTTGGAACAAGGATCTGCTTCTGATGTTCGGCGCAAGCAAAAACACCATTGATTATGCGACAAGCTATATGAACGTCTACGCCATCGGCACGGTATTCGTTCAACTCACACTCGGAATGGGCGCGTTTATCACGGCGCAGGGATATACAAAAATCAGTATGCTTACGGTGCTTATCGGCGCCATCAGCAATATTATTCTCGACCCGATATTTATTTTCGGACTCGGTATGGGAGTAAAAGGTGCGGCGCTTGCCACTATCCTTTCACAAGCTATTTCTTGCATTTGGGTGCTCACGTTTCTTTGCGGTAAGAGAACCTTTCTTAAGCTCAAAAAACACAATTTCCGTATAGACGGAAAGCTTATTTTCCCTTGTATCGCGCTTGGAACGGCAACCTTTATTATGCAAAGCAGCGAAAGCGTGATTTCGGTTTGCTTCAATTCCTCGCTCTTAAAATACGGCGGTGATATCGCCGTGGGCGCGATGACCATTCTTACAAGCGTGATGCAGTTTGCAATGCTTCCGATGCAGGGCATTGCGCAAGGTGCGCAACCGATTCTCAGCTATAACTTCGGTGCGAAAAACACCGAGCGCGTCAAGAAAACCTATAGGCTTTTGCTTATAGCCTGTCTTACTTATTCCTTTGTGGTTTGGGGTGCAATAATGCTGTTCCCTCAAGTGTTTGCGGGAATATTCACGCCCGATAAGGCGCTGATCGAATTTACCGCAACGGCGCTTCGGATTTACTGCGGTGTTATGTGCATCTTCGGTATTCAGATCGCCTGCCAGATGACCTTTGTTTCTATCGGAAATGCGCCCTGTTCTATCATCGTTGCAATCGTTCGCAAGTTCGTTTTGCTTTTGCCGCTTATCTACCTTATGCCACAGCTTATAGCGGATAAAACGTTGGGCGTTTATACGGCAGAGCCGGTTGCCGACGTGATAGCCGTAACCTTTACCGCGGTTCTTTTCACCGTTCAATTTAAAAAAGCTTTGAAGTCATTAAAATAACTGCCCGTAAACACAACGGCGGTAAGGAGTTTACGCTCCCTACCGCCGTTTTTTTGTTGCTTGCCACGTGATTTCTACGCTACCATCCACACAAAGCGTTCGATAGTGTTATCATATAACGTCCATACACGCGCCCAATTTCGCGCAAAAAACAAATAAGGCGAGGGTTGCCCTTACGAGTAAACATCTCGCCTTAAACGCTGTTTTACAGGCCACACCGCCGCGAATTTCACAGCTGAGAGATTATATATCTTCTACTTGCTCCAATCCCTGCATTACTTCCACCATTATACGTGTCGCGAGAATAAATCCCGCGCTGAAAGCTTCGCGCTCGGTGATGCAGGACAGCTCGCTTGTGCAGTCCTTAAACTTTTCGAAGGTTTCTTTCTGCTTTTCCGTAAGCCCTGAGTTTAATTCTTCTTCGTTTTTGCATATAAGTTTTACAAGTTTGTCCACCCGTGTGCCTTGCTTAATGTACCTTTCGTGCGGACTTATGTTACCGTAATATAAATCTTCAAGCGTTGTCATCGTTATCCCACCTCAGATAAGAAGAGGACGACTCACCATCGGTCATTCCCGATATTGAGTCGCCCTCAATTTTCATTTTGTCTGCTACAATCAGCGCGTGTTTAACAATCAGCATATCAAGCCAGGTCCGCTCGTCATGCTCCTGGGGTCTACCGTTTTTAAGATAGTCCGCCATCACAGCGCTCATTACATCATACTTTTCTCCGCCATAAACTTCTTCAACCGTTATTCGTGCCATATCAGCACCTCCTTTGCAGTACAACAACATACCACAAAGGTTTTCACAAGTCCAGCGATTTATCTATAAAAAGCAAAGGCGCCGCTTTAACGACGCTTTACGCTGTTATTTTTGGAACTATAACGATAGTAAAAAGTCTTTGTTTATGCGGTTTTACGCCACCATCCACACAAAGCGTTCGATAGTGTTACTGCCGTATGTACGGTGCTTTTGCTAATGCCGAAGTGCTTTGCCGCGGCACGCACGGTTGCGCCGGTTGTGATCACGTATTCCGCAATTTTCGCGGCGCGGGCTTCTATTTCGCCAATCATCATTATATCAACTCCCAAACGGGTTTTGTTGATGTATATGCGGAATTTTGCGGATTGATACAATGTTGATACAATAATCAAGAGAATTATTGTATAGTGAAGAGTGAAGAGTGAACAGTGAAGAGTGAAGGTAGGCTTTTCTTATGAAAAGCCATTTTTTATTGTATTGGTTTAATTATGATGGTAGAAAAAATGACACACAAGAAATAATTTGATATAAGAGTTTTTGGGAGAGAGCACGAGAGAGGACTTTTTGCAAAAAGTCCTCTCTCGTATTATTTATATTAAATTGTTTTACTTAATCACATAAGTTCCGAAGTAATGTCTTGCGATGAGGAGGTAGTCGTAGGTGTCTACCTTGCCGTCCTTGTTTGCATCTGCGCGGGTTGCCTCGTCATCGGTGAGTGTGCGGGTGTCGAAGTGGTGGCGCTTAACGAGAACGTAGTCGTACTGGTCGATCTTGCCGTCGTCGTTGACGTCGCCGAGGATGCCGACGGGCTCGTCGCCGCTTCCGATAACGATGCTTTTGCTTTCGAGCGAGCCTCTGACTATTTTCATTTCGGGATCGAGATTAAGAGTGCCGATAATCGTAGCAAAGCCGTCGTCTGCGGAATAGAAATCGACCGAAATTTCAAGTCTGCTGTCGCAAACGTATACGCTGGCGGGCATAATTTCAAAGCTGAGCATAGCGTCTATACTTACCGCCAGAATACCGACAAGGTAGGAATCTATTTTAACGTCAGAGCCTTTGATATCGATACTGCTAAGCTTCGATTCAACTTCGATACCGATACTTCCCGCATTTATTTCGAGCTTCGTATTATCGAAATGAACGCTTGCCATATTTTCGGAAGATATCGAAATTGCGTTGTATTCGGCATCGATACTAAGCTCACAATCGCCGAATTCGACAAACACGTTGCCCGAGGAAGAAGCCTCGCTCACCGAAACACCGTATTCGCCCTTGATATCGATAATACCTCCTCCAAGCTCGAGAGATGCGTTCGAGCAAAGACGGTTCAGACCGTAGCTCATAACCTGAATACCGTAGTATGCCGAAATATCGAGCTTATCCTTGTCGGTATCGCCGTAAATATCGAGCTTGCCGTATACCACGATGCCCTCGGTATACTCGGACTTGGCTTTAAGACTGCAATCGCCGATAAATTCGATTTCGAGATCGGTATAGGAATAAAGGATCGCATCGCAGGGTATATCGAGCCCCGAGCCTCTGCCGTAGATATATTCGCCGCCGTCGCCGTTGTATTTATAGTTGTTGAGCGTGAGCTTTCCGTCGCTGTAATGGGCGTAGCCTCCGCTTGCGGGCGCGGTTTTGGTTACCTTGGTCGCGCCGTTGGCAAGATAATCGCCGTCCTGCATTTTATAATCGCCGAGAACGACGTAGGACTTTTCGTAAAACTCGATAGCGTAGTCGTTGGTTACGCCGTTGGTTTCCATAGCATCGGATACGTTGACCGTGCCGAAAAATGCGTTTCCGTCTCCGCCGTAGTTGGCCGCGTGGATATAACCGCCGCTGATTCTGAGAACACCGCCGTTATTTTCGCCGATAACAGAGCCGCGAACGGTTGCGATAGCCTCGCCGCCGTTAGCCTGTATATCGACAACGCCGTAGCTCTGCTCGTAAATCGCATCGTCTGCGCCGTAAGC
>JAGBUD010000084.1 GCA_017630995.1 Clostridia bacterium | reverse complement strand
TTCGGGGTCGATAACGCCGCAGTTACGAAGGCAAACACGAACCTGCTTCTTGTAGAAGTCGGTTTCGTCAAGTGACTTGATGGTTCCATCTTCAGCAAGGGTTTCCTTGTAGAGAAGCTCGCGAACAGGAGTTCCGTCAACAAAGTGCTCCTTAACGATTCTGGGAATATTATTGATGTCTACCATAGAATAGAAGCATCCCTCGGGATATACTATCATGATAGGACCGAGAGCACAGAGACCGAAGCATCCGGTAAGAATTACCTGAACGTCCTTCTCGATGCCGTTGTTTTTGAGCTCTTCATTGATCTTGGTAACGAGCTCAGGGCTGTGTGATGAGGTACAGCCGGTACCGCCGCAGATAAGTACGGTGTATTTGTAATCCGACTTTGCTTCCTTAAGCATTACGTCGTTAGCCTTACGGAGAACGACCTTCTTGAGGGCAGCAGCGCGGGCAGCATTCAGTTCAGCAACTGTTTTCATTATATATGCTATCCTCCTAAAAAATTAATCTTTGTATTTCTCTAATATACGGGGAACGTCATTGACGGTAAGTCTTCCGTAAACCTCTTCGTTAACGGTAAGAACGGGAGCAAGACCGCACGCACCGATGCAACGGGAAGCTGAGAGTGAGTATTTTCTGTCAGCAGTGCATTCGTCTCCGCCTATGCCGAGAACCTCCTGGAACTTGTTGTAGATATCTCCCGATCCCTTAACGTAGCAGGCGGTACCAAGGCAAACTGCGATGTGATATTCGCCTTTAGGAGTAAGAGAGAACTGAGCGTAGAAGGTAGCAACGCCGTAAACCTTTTCGAGCGGAACCTCCATACCTTCGGCTATTCTGTTCTGAACCTCAATGGGCAGATAGCCGTAAATGTCCTGAGCCTTCTGCATAACAGCCATCAAAAGGCTTTTGTCATGCTTGTGTGCGCTGATAACAGCATTCAACTTCTCGTCCTGCTCTTTGGTGGAGCAGAAGGGGATACTTGATTGTTTTTTCAGCATTATTATATCCTCCTTATTCTTTCGTATGTGCGCGTCGCACATTACATCCATCATATTATAGCACTATAAACTTAAAAAATCAATAGGTATTGACAAAATTTTAACAAAAAAAGTCGGTATTTTTTGTAAAAACACGAAATAAATCCGAAAGGAGCTAATCGGTGCTTGAAATAAAGTCGTTGTATATGGCTTTTACGAGAATCGCAGCCTCTTTTTGCGGCCTTGCGCCGAAAGGAATTCCGTCAATGTTTTTTGCCAAGCGGCAAAGCTTTGTCGAGGAGGATATTATGACGGATTCCGCTCTGTATAGGGCGTTTAGGTCAAACGCTTCTTCGCGAGTCGGGATTGATAGCTCTCTCGCAAAATAAAGAAGCCGTGCTCTCGTTATTCCGGGCAAAATCAGCTCGCAATTCGGGTGAGTGTAGAGAACACCGTTGCGTATTATCGAAACGTTGGAATGAGCGCATTCCGTAACGGTTCCGTTTCTGTGAAGAACCGCCTCCTCGGCGTTGTTTCTTGCCGCGAATTCCGAAGCGATAACTGACGGGAGTAAATTCAACGTCTTTAAATTGCAGTACATATATCTTAAATCCGGGTAGGTAACCAAATTACAATGCTCGCAAGGTGCGGGAGGCACAGCCTCCTTAACCGTTAGAAGAAGATTTGCCGCGTGTCCTTCGGGGCAAGCGTGTATTCTTTCCTTGGAATATTTGCTTATCTGAAAATAGACGGCAAACGTCCGCTCCGTTTTTTCGCTTCCCACTCTCAAAAGAGCTTCGCTTATAACCCCCGCAAGCTCGCTACGAGTCATATCGAAGCTGATTCCCAAGACCTCTGCATTTTTATAAAATCTGTCAAGATGATCCTCGAGAAGATAAGACTTCCCGTTTCTCGCCAAAACCATCTCATAAATTCCGTCACCGAAAAAAACAGCTCTGTCGGTCAGCGGAATCCGCGCGTCCTCGATGGCAGAAAAAGTACCATTGTAATATGCTATTCCGTTAGTTGCAGTCATAAAAAAACACCTCGCTTTCATCTCCTAAATAATATGCGGAGAAAAGCGAGGTGTTTACACTTGCTCGTTGTTTAAAATAACTTTTCGGTAATAACGTTGCCGCTCATATCGCGGATCGATATTTTGCGGTTCTCGTATATTGCGTACGAGCGCGGATTGTTTTCCTTGGGGATTGAAATTGAGCCCGGATTGACGTATGTGTTTTGGTCTCCGAAAGGAATAATCTTAAGCACGTGGGTATGACCGCCGAGCATAATATCTCCGCTTGCAAGCGGGGGCGGTGAATCGGGGCTGAATTTATGTCCGTGAGTTGCTATAAACGTAAGTCCGTCAATGAATATGTAGGAATAATCCGAAAGAATGGGGAACGGCAAGACCATTTGGTCAACCTCTGTATCGCAGTTTCCGCGAACCGAAATGATTTTCTCCTTTATTTCGGAAAGAAGACTTATAACCTTTTTCGGTGCGTATCCCGCGGGCAAATCGTTTCTCGGACCGTGATATAAAATATCTCCGAGAATAACGAGCTTGTCCGCTTTTTCTTTATCGAAAATTTCAAGCAATTCGGTAAGGCAATCATAATCTCCGTGTATGTCGGAGCAAATCAAAAGTTTCATGTTTTTTACCTCTCACAAGATGTTTTATAGAGAAAATTAGTTGATTTTTTGAATTTCTCGGCATCAACCTTAACAACCTTTCTGTCGTAGGTGATAAAACCGTTGGTTTCGTCCTCAATGTCGGAAATTTGAGTATAAATTAGGGCAGAAATTCCGTTTTCGACAAGCTTCAAAACGCCGTCTTCGTATAAATCCAGAACCGCGTTTTCAAATTCCTCGCGGTTTTTAAAGGTTCGGTAGCCATAGTTCTTTTCACCGAAAAGATGTCCCGAAACTCTGTGGGAATATCCACCGAATTCGCTTAAAACGAACGGCCTTTCGCTAGCGGCTGAAATGCGCGGTTTTTTGAAATAAACGTGGTATGAGTCAACGTCGCTTTTGTGCTGCCAAAACCAGCCCGAAGTAGCGTCAATGATTCTCGTTCCGTCAATGGATTTCAGTAAATCGTAGGCTTCGTCGGCGCAAAACTGACCCCAGCCTTCATTGAATACGGTATAGTAGACTACAGAGGGGGAATTGTAAAGAAGCTCTGCGGTTTTCTTCATGCAGTCTATGAAAGCGCGGCGGCTCTCCTTGTTTTTGTGAAGACGTTTGTCGGGCAGCCTTTTCATAAAAACCGTCGGCAGTGCCGTATCTCTGATAAAGGAATAAGTGCCGTTATTAACCATATCCTGAAAAACCGCAATACCGAGCTTGTCGCAAAGGTAATAGAAGATTTGCGGCTCGATTTTTATGTGCTTTCGCAAGGTGTTAAACCCAAGCGATTTTGCAAGAAAAATATCGTTTTCATATCCCTCGGGCGTCGCGGGCAAAAAGAGTCCGTCGGGAAAATATCCTTGGTCGAGCAAGCCGTTGAAAAGGTAGGGCTTTCCGTTAAGGCATATCCTCGGCACTCCGCCGATTTTTAAAATGGAAATTTCTCTTAACGCAAAATAGCTTTCAACCGAATCGGTTTCCGTTTGCACCTTAAATCTGTAAAGATATGGATTTTCGGGAGTCCAATTTATTGGGTTTTTCGGTGTAATTTTAATGCTTTCCGACGAAAATTCGAGTTCCTCATTAGAGTCTAGCAAGGTGATTTTTTTGTATTTTGAATTCGTTTTTACAAATATTGTAACGTCGCTTTTTGTGGGCGTGATTTTTATCGATTCTATGTGACCTTCGGGCACGCTTTCAAGCCAAACTGTTTGCCAAATTCCGCTGACGTTTGTGTACCACATTCCGCCTCTTTTTTTACGTTGCTTTCCGTAAGGATAAAGGGTGGATGAGCCGTCTGTAACTTCTAAAATCAGTTCGTTTTCGCCATCTGTTATATAATCGGTTATGTCGGCAGAAAAGGGAATATAGCCGCAATCGCTAGTCAAAACGGATTTTCCGTTAACGAAAACGCGCGTCTCTCTGTCAACCGCTCCAAAATGAAGCAGAAGCTTTTTTTGAATAAAATCCTCGGGTACCGTAAAAAATCTTCTGTAATACAGTACGTCGCTTTTTCCTATATTTCGATTGATTTGTGAAAGCTCGCTTTCGGGAGGAAACGGAACGAGAATTTTTTCGTTATAGACCGTCGGAATTTCTTTCTTTTTCGATATGCAAAAATCCCAAAATCCATTCAAGCATATAAAGGAATTTCGAACAAGCTGCGGTCTTGGATAAACGTTCCACGGGCAGCTTTTATCAATTAAATTCGCTATGTCGGTTTTCATCAAAAATCTCCGTTAAATAATGAATAAGCTTGCCACGATAATTATAAGCGAGGTGGCAAGGTAGAGTATACTGCCAACGTTAAAAAATGCGGCGGAAGCGCAGTCCGTGCCGTGAATATTAATGGTGGGATTAGAGTTGACTTTAATTTTTTTGTGCAAAAATCCGCGCACAAGCAAGAAGATTCCCACTCCCACGATAGCGTAATTGATTATCGTGTAGCTTGATACCGCCATTGAGCAAATCATAAAGCGCGAAATGTCGATTTCTTGACCGCTTGCAAGCATTTCGTAGAAAACAGTCAATTCCTCGCTCATCTCAATGAGCGGCAAAATGGCAACTGAGCCGAAAAAGTTTATCAGGGCGTGCAGAATAAAGCAGTAGATAAATCTTCCGCTCTTAACGTAAACGTATCCGAGAACGGCACCCATCATCGCCGCATAGAAAAACTGATAAAGATTTCCGTGAGATAAAGCGAAAACAACCGAGGAGGCGGCTATCGCTGCAACGCTGCCGCAAGGCGAAAGTCTATCTATCATCAGCTTTCTGAAAATAAACTCTTCAACCAAGGGCGCGATGATTACAACGAGCAGAATAATAAGCCAATAGGGCATACCCTCAATAAGCTCGGAGGTCGCGTTTGAAATTTCTTTGTTGATTATTTGGGAAATGACGACGTTCAGTCCGTTACCAATCAAATTTCCCGCGCTCATAAGAGCTTGTGAAACCGCAAAAATGATAAGAAATTCTGCAAAAGAGATTTTCGATTTTTCAGGACGCTGCTTCGGCATTTTCCAGACTATAAGGCAAAGCGTTGGAAGTCCGAAAATATACATCGGTGCAAATCCGAGAAGTGAAACGAAGTAAACGTTTGATAAAAGGTCGTTGAATTTTTCGCCAAGCGCCAAAAGCAGCACCACCTCAACCACGAGGCTAACGATATATGCAACCGCCGTATAAGCGAAAAGACCGAGGTTGAAGCGCGAAAAGATTTTCTTCGCGTCATTTTTCATAGCTTTTCTGTAAATTTCAAAGCCATTATCAAATCCCAAATCAGAATTCATAAAAATCTCCGTTTCTTCGCAAAAAGGCGCCTGTGGCTTTGCGAAAATTGAACATTGTTCTAAAACCATTGTATCACCAAAACCGCCTAAATACAACAGTTTTTTGTGAACATAATCTATTTTTATCGAAAGTTGCAAAAAACGCATAAATTTTTTGTTAACTTTTTGTAGCCGAAAAGCGATTTTTCCTCTTGCAAATAATTATGGCGTGTGCTACAATAGAATATATTATTTTAAAATTTCGAGGATTGATATGTTTACCAAGGGTTTTGACAACGATAAATATTTGAAATTGCAATCGCAAAAGATAAAGGAAAGAATTTCGATGTTCGGTGAAAAGCTTTATCTTGAGTTCGGCGGCAAGCTTTTTGACGATTTTCACGCATCGAGAGTTTTGCCCGGATTTACTCCCGACAGTAAGATAAAAATGCTTATCGAGCTTTCCGACGTTGCGGAAATAATAATTTCAATAAATACCGAGGATATCGAGAAAAATAAGGTTAGAGGAGATCTCGGAATAACGTATGACGTTGACGTTTTGCGCCTTATCGACGCATTTAGAGGATACGGACTCTACGTCGGCTCCGTCGTTATGTCACGCTATAAGCCCAGTGCTGTTGCGGACGCTTTCAAAACCAAGCTTGAAAACCTCGGCATAAAGGTCTATAAGCATTACTCAATAGACGGATATCCTCATAACATTCCTTACATTGTATCGGAGGAGGGCTTTGGAAAGAACGAGTACGCACAAACCTCGCGCTCGCTCGTCATAGTTACCGCCCCCGGACCCGGCTCGGGTAAAATGGCAACCTGCCTTTCTCAGATTTATCACGAAAGTAAAAGAGGGATAAAATCGGGATATGCAAAATTTGAAACCTTCCCGATATGGAATCTTCCGCTTTCTCACCCCGTAAACCTTGCCTACGAAGCCGCAACGGCAGACCTTGCTGACGTAAATATGCTCGACCCGTTCCATCTCGAAGCATACGGAGTAACGACGGTTAACTATAACCGTGACGTAGAGGTATTTCCCGTTCTTCGCGCTATGCTCGCGGGCATACTTGGTGAATGTCCCTACAAATCACCCACAGATATGGGTGTTAATATGGCGGGATTCTGCGTTTATGATGACGACGCAGTGTGTAAGGCGGCACGCGGCGAAATCGTTCGTCGTTATTACAGTGCGCTTTGCAATCGCAGAAAGGGAACAGGTAATGACGTCGAGGTAAATAAAATCGAGCTTCTTATGCAAAAGCTCGGCATAGTTGCAGAGCAAGAGCGCAAATGCGTTAAGCCCGCGCTTGAAAAATCAGAAGAAAACGGTGGAACTCCGGCAGTTGCAATCGAACTCAACGACGGAAGAATTGTAACGGGAAAAACGTCCTCCCTCCTCGGTGCATCGAGTGCGGCGCTTTTGAACGCGCTCAAGGCTCTCGCGGGAATAGATGACAATGCCGATATAATTTCTCCCGAAATTTTAGCTCCAATACAAATGCTTAAAACGGAAAACCTTGGCAACCATAACCCCCGTCTTCATACGGACGAGGTGCTTATCGCGCTTGCAATAAGCGCAGCAAGAAGCGAGCTTGCAAAGAAAGCGATGGAGGCGCTTCCTCGTCTTCGTTATTCCGAGGTTCATTCTACCGTAATTCTTTCTCAAGTAGATACAGACACATTCCGTAAGCTCGGCGTGAATCTCACCGTTGAGCCGAAATATCAAACCAAGAAGCTTTTTCATAACTAAAACCGAAAAGGAAAAAAACAATGACGTTTGATAAAAATCACCCCATAATATTCGTTTTGGTGGGCGTAATAATCTGCGCTGTTCTTGCACAGTCGCTTTATTTCCTTATAAAATCATACCGCAGAGCCAAAAAAATTGGTATGGAAATGGGTAAAGTAAAGAAAACGATTGTGTCGGCAGCAATATTTACCGTCGCCCCCGCAGTTTCCATAGTTATAACAATAGTCGCGCTTTCCAAATCTCTCGGATATGCGCGTCCGTGGCTCAGGCTTTCCGTTGTCGGCTCGCTATCTTACGAGGCGATTGCCGCCGCAAATGCAGCATCGGGAATGGGTAAAACGTTAGCCGAGCTTTCCGAGTCTATGACCGCAACGGAATACGTCACCATTTCAATGGTAATGACTATATCAATAATGGTCGGAATATGGCTCGTGCCACTTATTGCAAAGAAAATGCAAAAAGGACTTCTGACCTTTGAAAAAAGAGATAAAAAGTGGTCTGATATACTTCAAAGTGCGCTTTTTATCGGTATGATTTCCGCATTCGTCGGATACGTATTCTCCGACGTGAGCCGCCTTTGGCTTTCGGAGGACGGAATTTTTAAAACCACCTCGAAAAATGAATTTGGGGAAGAGATTGATGCATTTTTTAGCTCAACTTCAGGACTTGTGCCCGTATTTGTAATGGCAGTAAGTGCGGTTGTTATGTGCATTTGCGGCATTTTGATGAAAAAGCTTGGTTGGAAATGGTTAAATGACTACGCGCTGCCGATTGCAATGGTTATCGGTATGGTCGCGGCAATTCCGCTAACCTCGCTTCTTGGAGGTGAAATAAAATGATGAACGAAAATAACGGCAAGAAAGAATATAGCTATATTGATTCCGTTCATCGTGACGGCAGAATTTGGAATCTCTGTATGATGGGACTTTTGATTATGTTCCCAATCATTGTCGGAGTCATCTTCCAAGCAATGCCCGATTGGGCGGCAATGGGAAAGGGCCTTATAGCTACCGCGCCTATGTATTGGGCGGTAGGTGTTGTTGAAACAATTACGTTCGTGCCTATGCTCGGTGCGGGCGGCTCATATCTTTCATTTGTAACGGGAAACATCTCAAACCTCAAGCTTCCTTGCGCTCTTAACGCCCTCGAAAGCGCGGGAGTAAGCTCAAAGAGCGAGGAGGGCGAGATAATCTCCACCGTTGCAATAGCGGTTTCCTCGATAGTAACTACTGTCGTTATAATAGTGGGTGTAGTGCTTATAATTCCGCTTTCTCCCTTTCTTGAAAGTCCTATCTTGAAGCCCGCATTCGACCAGCTTCTTCCCGCGCTTTTCGGTGCGCTCGGTGTTGTTTTTGTGTCGAAAAATTGGAAAATAGCAATAGCGCCCATAGCTCTTATGCTTATTCTCTTTGTTTTTGTGCCCCCGATTAACACGTCAACTGTCGGAATTATGGTGCCCGTCGGAGTAATCTTCACCCTTGTAGTATCAAGAGTTCTTTATAAGAGGGGTGTTCTTTGATATGCCCGAATTGATAATTGGACTTTCTGTCGGAGCGGTAGTTCTTATATTTCTTCTTGTAATATTGATAAGAACGCTTGCATTCCGTCCCAAAAAACGCCCGCCGCTCGAAAAATTGGCGGTTGAATACGACGGAGAGCGTGCAGTTGATTCGCTCGCTCAAATGATTCGTTGCAAAACGGTTTCTCACGCAGACCAATCCCTTGATGACGAAAAGGAATTTATAAAATTCAAAGAGCTTTTGCCAACTCTTTTCCCGAATGTCTACAAGTGCTGCGAGCTTGAGGAAGTAACTGACCGCGCGCTTCTTTTCAGATGGCGCGGAAAAAGCGAATCTTCTCCCACCGTGCTAATGGCGCATTTCGACGTCGTCAGTGTCGTTGAGGAAATGTGGGAAAAGCCCGCATTTGAAGGGATTTGCGAAAACGGAGTTATCTGGGGAAGAGGAGTTATAGATACGAAAGGCTCTCTCAATGCAATACTTTGCGCGGCAGAGCAGCTCATATCAGAGGGCTTCATTCCCGAAAACGATATTTACTTTGCCTTTGGTGGAAACGAAGAGGTAAACGGAAATGCCGCGCCCTCTATCGTTGAAAAATTCCGCGAAAGAGGAATAAATCCCGCGCTCGTTCTCGACGAGGGCGGTGCAGTGGTCAGAGATGTTTTCCCTGGAGTTAAAGCTCCGTGTGCCGTTGTCGGTATCGCCGAAAAGGGTATGATAAACGTTGAATATTCGGTAAACGGCGGTGGCGGACATTCTTCCGCACCCTTGCCGAATACGCCTATAGATAGGCTTTCTGCCGCTTGCGTGCGCCTCAGTAAGCGCCCGTTCAAGTTTACCTTAACAAAGCCGACGCTTCAGATGTTTGATACACTTGGCAGACATTCCACGTTCGTTTATAGAATGATTTTTGCAAACCTATGGTGCTTTGCTCCCGTTTTGAATCTTATCACGAAAAAATCGGGCGGTCAGATTAACGCTATAGCAAGAACAACCCTCGCATTTACTCAAATGGAGGGCTCGAAAGGAATAAACGTCATTCCCCCATACGCTAAAATGGCGTCAAATTCCCGTATAGTACCCGGTGAAACAACCGATACTGTCCTCGCACGTATCAGAAAAACGGTTAAGGACGAAAACGTCGAAATCAAAATGATAAACGGTATGAATCCCTCCGTTATCTCCCGCACAGATTGTGATGGCTGGAACAGAATTCTCGATACCGTTGCGTCAACGTGGAGCGACGCTATAGTTTCTCCGTATCTTATGACGGCGTGCTCCGATTCTCGCCATTGGGGCGTCATTTCGGATAAAGTTTATCGCTTCTCGCCTTTAACTCTTTCAAAGGAAGAAAATGCTTCCGTTCACGGAAACAATGAAAAGGTTAGCATAGACGCAGTGAAGCGCGCGGTTGAATTTTATATTCGCCTTATGAAAAAAAGCTAATAAAAAAATCCGATTCGGTCAAATTGCCGAATCGGATTTTTTTATTTGTATTCTATTAAAACAACCTCGTAAAATTCTTCGGGCATAACGTAGGTGTAGCCCTCGCAGTCTTTAATTATCCACCTCTCGGGCAGGGAATAAACGTTTTTGTTTTTTGCGTATTCTCCCGTAGCTGAATCAATCTGCAAAACGTCGGGGTCCCAGAATTTAAGGGAAGCCTGTGTTTTTGCCGAGCCTCTCACGAAATCAAGTGTTTTGATATCCTTGTTGCTCTCGATTCTTAGGTTTTCGAGCGTAACCGTTTGCGGCATCGAAGCTTTATATCCAAAATCGTGGTTATACCAATATGCCTCAAAAAGCGCAACCGAATCCAAATCCCCGGTAACGAGCGTAACGTCCTTGAACGTTGCATTTCCGTTCCAAAGGCTTCCGTAATCATTTCTCAAAATAACCGCGCAAGCTTGATACATCGAGTGAATTCGCGTACCCTCGATATAAAGCTCACCGCCGCCGATTGCGTTGATATGCTCGATATTTCCGCCGATTATGCGAATGTTTTGAGCGCCTTGATGTGCGTCAAAGGAGCCAACCGTCATATTGATATAATTCATATTCTTGCAGTAGTTGGTTCCCATAATTCCGCTTTGTGCGGCGTAGGTCTTTGTTTCGTCGCTCCAAAAGTCGTATTGAGTGCAGTTTTGCCACGTGGTGTTGGTTGAGCCAACGGCGCTTATCTCATAAGAGCCCATAACCGCCATTCCGCCACCTGACCCCATAGAGTAAAAGCTCTTTGGATTGTCAAATTCTATGTTGTCGATAACAACGTTGTTTGCGTATGAAATTGAGGTAAATCCCGACATTGGCGCGCCATGCTCGCCCTCATCGGTAATTCGGTGAATAACGTTTTTGAGAGTAACGTTTGAGCGCGAAATGCGGATTCCTCTTGCGTAGCTTGTATATTCGGACGGTGCTTGATTATATACAGTTATGAAAAATCCGCCCGAAACCGTTAACGGCGTTTCTTCGACGGGAATAACCGAAATCTCCGTAATTGCTTCAAAATCCCACAGAAGCTCGGTGTTGTCAAGAACGTTTCCGTCCTTATCAATCAAAACCACCTCGCGTTGAGAGCTTCCGCTGTTTGCGTTAACACCGTAGCGAATGTAGTTCTTATGATTGGAATTCGTAACTCTTACAATAGCAGTCTCACCGGGGGCAATACCTATATTTTTCGTGCCTTTCGCAAGGGATGACGGACGTAAAGCTTTAGACACGCTGTACCAGGATTTTGTGTAAACGATTTGGAATATCCACATCGTCCTTTCGGGATTTTCGGTAACCCCGTCGGAAAGGAAGGGCGCGATTTCGGAATCGTCAATTATAAATTTTGCGTTTTTCCAATCTGTGTCGGTTTTTATTTCTGCCGACGAGGTGTGTCCCTTTCCTATATAATAGGTCGCTCCCTCGCTTGCGATAACCTTATGTCCGGGCTCTGAATTTGCATATTCGTGAGCCGCGCGAATGGCGTCGTAATCATCTTTTATTCCGTTACCCGAAGCGCCAAAATCCGCATAGCAAACGTCGCGCAAATTCTTTGTGTAATTGATTTTATCCGTGAAATTAATATCACCGCTGCCGGCCTTTATAAATCGGGTGAAAAACGCAACGGTCTCGCTCTCGAATTTTGATAAAAATTCGCAGCTTATCCTAACGCATTCATCTGAAACGGTAACGTAAAATCCCTCACCGCCCGTGAGAGCAGTATGCTCTATAATAAAGGACTTTTCCGCAAGGCTTACGTCAACGATAGGGAGCCAATATCCCGCCGATTCATAAATCAGCGATTGTGCCGTTTTTGCCGCATTTCTTGCGGATGCGATTGATAAGTCTGTGGCAATGGTATATCCGCAAATTTCCCGGCCCATAATGCTTATAGAGCTTATTCTGAAGC
>JAGBUD010000009.1 GCA_017630995.1 Clostridia bacterium | reverse complement strand
GTTATTAAGAACGTCTCTTTTGTAAATCTTGTTCCAAAGCTGAGAGCTTACGATGCCGCCCGTCGCTTTATAGTCGAGAATACCCGCTTTTGAAATTGATACTGCCTTGTGGTCAAGGGAGAGGAGGTCTTTTCTGAGATTTGCTTCCAAAGCCTCGTGATTATCGGCAGGCTCGGTGAAGATTACGTCATAGCCGAATTCGAGCAAATCAAGCTTTTCCTCGGTTATAGCCTCGTAAGCCTTTTTGCATGCGTCGGGCTTAAGGGTATCGTCTCCGTCCAAGAACATGATATAGTCGCCGGAGGAGTTTAAAAATCCGTCGCGTCTCGTTCTCATGATTCCGCCGTTTTCTTTATGCCTTACGACCTTTATTCTTGAGTCAAGAGCTGCGAATTTCGTGATTATTTCAAAGGTCTTGTCCGTGCTGCAGTCGTCAACAACGACAATCTCAATGTCTTTTAGCGTTTGCGCAACAACGCTTGCCATAGCATCCGTTATGTATTTTTCAACGTTATATGCAGCAACTAAAACGCTTATTTTGCTCATTGTTAAGGTCCTTCCTTTAGTGTCTTATGATATCATTTCTAATTTTAGCACAAAAGGGTGTGCTTGTCAACATATTTGGTAAAAAGGCGAGGCTTGGAAAATAAAGAGAAAAAAGGAAATAATTTGAGTCGGAATTTGCTCGCAAAAAGCCCCTTTTATACTTTGCTTGAAAACTGCAAATACTAATCTATATTTAGAACGAGTTGGTTTTATGATAAGGTTAAAAAATAAAGATTTTTATAAGGAGCTTTTCAAGCTCGCCCTTCCGATAGCGCTCTCTTCCCTCGTTTCATTTTCAGTAGCGCTTGCCGATAATATGATAATTGCAAGGCTTGGAAACGAGGCTGCCTCGTCCGTTTATCTTGGAAATCAGGTAGCGCTTTTGTTAACTATGCTTCTTGCGGGCATTGAGGGGACGATACTCGTCCTCTCTTCCATTTCCCTTGGAAAAAACGATGCCGAATCAGCTGGGGCATCTGCGGTGATAGGCATTGCCTTGGCGCTAGCTTTAGGCGCCGTCTTTTCCGCTGCATCGGTATTTTTCCCGAAAGCCGTGCTCTCGCTCTTTGCGAGGGATTCGTCGCTCGTCGAGGGCGGTGCCCCCTTTCTGTTTTTTCTCGGCATATCCTTTGTTTTCTTTGCGCCGAGCCAGGCTATAGCGGCGGCGCTGAGAAGCGCCAAAAGGGCGAGAATTGCCTTTTTTGCATCTCTTTCGGCCTTTATCGTGAACGTTATTTTAAATATCGTTCTGGTATTCGGGGGCATAGGGTTTAAGTCATACGGCCCTATGGGGGCAGGAATTGCAACCTTAGTATCAAGAGTCGTGGAATTCGCAATTTTATTCGTTTGCGCATTCTTTGTCGGGCGAGAGCTAAGGCTGAGCTTTCTTATAAAATTAAGGATAAAACGCGAGCAGATAAAGCGTTTTTTCGGCGTGGCCGCTCCCCTGATTGCAACTCAGCTCGTCTGGGCTGTCAATAGCTTCTTTTCAACCGCGCTTATGGGGCGAGAGGGCGGAGACGTTATCGCAGGGCTCTCTGCCGCAAGCTCGCTTTATAACCTGGCGTACGTTGCCACGAACGGAACTTCGGGCGCCTTGGGCGTTATAATCGGGCGCGCGGTTGGCGAGGGCGGCGAGGAGTCAGGGCGAAAATATCGCGAGTATTCAAAATCAGCTCAGCTTATTTTTCTCGTTCTCGGTATTCTGACGGCGGCTTTTATGCAGCTTCTTAGGGCGCCTTTCGTTTCACTCTTCGCAATAGAGGGCGCGGCGCGGACGTGGGGATTTAGTTTTATAAATCTGTTTTCCCTCCTTGTCCTTGGCACGGCTTATCAGTCTGCCACTTTAAACGGGCTTATAAAAAGCGCAGGGCGCGTGCGCTTCGTTTTAAGGCTGGAGAGCTTTTTCGTTTTTTGCATAATAATCCCCGCATCGCTTTTAGCCTCAAGCCTTGGCGCATCGCCGCTTTTGATTTTTGCGATTTTGAAGTGCGATCAGCTTTTAAAATGCCCTGCGGCGTATTTGAAGCTTCGTGGGATTTTAGCTGAAAATAAAACGAAAAAACAATAGCGAGGTCTGCCGTTTGGCAAGCCTCGCTATCTTGCGGCTGAAAGCCGTATTATTTTTTTCTCTTGAATTTATATTTGAGCCAAGCTCTGAAATACTTTCTTATGTATCTAAAGCCCAAGTCTCCGTTTCTATACATCTCAAGAACCTTTTCCTTGCTATCCTCTTGAATTACGGTGGGCTGAGAGGTCTTTAAGTTAATCCAGTACTCAAGGTCACGCAAGCGCGATTCCAAACCCGTATCAACGAAATCGGTGAGCATATCAACGGCGGTTGCCAAAGAGCCTGAGCAATCGTGGTTTTCGTCCTTGTTTGCGATAACGTCGTTGAAAATATCTACCCATTTTTCAGCAATGCTCTCGGAGTACATATCCTCAATGCTCGCGCGAGCCTCTTTGCCGTAGGATACGCGCAGCTCGTCGTCGGAAAGGAGCTTTATAATCGCATCGGCAGCCATCTGAACGTTGTTTTGAGGAACGGTTATCATTCCGCGACCGTCACGAACGAAGTCAAGGTTAGGCAGGTCGTAAAGCACCGTAGGCACGCCGTAAGCCTTGCTTTCCGCAATTACCATTGAGAATCCTTCAAAATCCGAGGTCATAAGCATTACGCCCGCATTTTGATAGAACTTGGAGGTGTCTGCGTGGAAGCCGTGAAGAATTACGTTTTGCTGCAAATCAAGCTTTTTGATTTCCTCCGTAATTACGTCCTGATAATCCTTGGGCCAAGCCTCGCCAACAACGTGAAGCTTGGTTTCATATCCCTTGTCGAGGATGGTTTTGAGAACGTTTAGCGCAGAGGGAAGCTTCTTCTCGCAAGAAATTCTGCCAACCCATAAAATATCGCGCTTATCTTTTACGTCCGTGGGTTCGACAGCTTTGACATCAAAGGGGAGCGGATTGAGTATTTTATATACGTTTTTGTGTCTTATCTTAAGCCACTGATAGTCAACGTCGGAAAGAACTACTATTCCGTCGAAGAATCTATACCATTCGGTTACCATCATATTGTGATGCGCGTAATATGCGTTAACGCACTTTGCATCGTAATATAAGTAGCCGTGGTTGTTCACAACGAAAGGAATTTCTGCGGATTTAACTGCAAGAGCATCAACGAAAAGGCTCTGAGCAACCCATGCGTGATAAAGCATCAGATCAACGGAATATTTCTTTAGTGCGAACTGTAAATACTCAACTCTATCCTTGATTGAAGCCTTGTTAGCAGGATCCATTTTGGGGAGAATTACTCTTGTAACCTCTTTAGGATAATCGTAATCCTGAGCATTTGGAACCTCG
>JAGBUD010000083.1 GCA_017630995.1 Clostridia bacterium | reverse complement strand
GCCCGCTCCGAAACAACGGGTATTAACGGAGCGGGCGCGCTGTGGTATTCAATTTTTCTTTGCACTTTCGTATTTTTCAACAAACCGCTCGCCACACCCGTATTTATCGAAAACGTAGTCTATATCCTTATCGCCTCTGCCCGAAAGCGAAACGAGAATAGAGCCTTTTCTATGCTCCTTGGCGTATTTGATTGCATATGCAACTGCGTGAGAGCTTTCGATTGCGGGTATTATTCCCTCGTATTTTGAAAGAAGAAAGAACGCCTCCATCGCCTCCTCATCGCTCGCGCTCACGTAGCTTACGCGCCCCACGTCCTTGAGATACGCGTGTTCAGGCCCCACTCCGGGATAATCAAGCCCGCTTGCTATCGAATATACGGGAAGCTCCTCGCCCTCCTCATCTGAAAGCAGGTAGCTTTCAAATCCGTGAAGTCTTCCCTTTTTGCCGTATTTCATCGTTGCCGCGTGCTCTCCTATTCCCTCGCCGCGCCCCATCGGCTCGACGCCGTACAGTTCAACGGGATCTTGAAGAAACGGCACAAACATACCGATCGAATTGGAACCGCCACCAACGCACGCACAAACTGCGTCCGGCATAATTCCCGTCATATCCAAAAACTGATCCCGCGCCTCATATCCGACAACGGCTTGAAAATCTCTTACCATTTTAGGAAAGGGGTGCGGCCCGAGCGCAGACCCGATGCAGTACATTGCGTCACCGTATTCCTCCATATACGCCTCAAACGCCGCGTCCACCGCTTCCTTTAGCGTTTTGAGTCCGCGTGTCACGGGAATGACGTTTGCGCCGAGTATCCGCATTCTCACAACGTTAGGGTGTTGCTTTTCAATATCGACCTCTCCCATATAAATATCACATTTCATACCGAAATATGCTGCCGCGGTTGCAAGCGCAACTCCGTGCTGACCCGCGCCCGTTTCAGCTATGAGCTTCTTTTTGCCCATATACTTTGCAAGCAATCCCTCACCCATACAGTGATTGAGCTTGTGGGCACCCGTGTGATTTAAATCCTCTCTTTTTAAGTATATTTGGCAGTTACCAAAAAGCGCCGAAAGACGCTCACAATGATACACGGGTGTGGGTCTTCCTTGAAATTCACGCCTTATTCTGCGCAATTCATTTATAAACTGTGCGGAATGGCAAATCGCCTCATACGCCTCGTCTGCCTCCTTAAATGCAGGCACAAGCTGCGGCGGCAAAAAGGCTCCGCCGTACTCTCCAAAATAACCGTCCTCGGTTGGAAATTCTTTTAAATAGTTATCAAAATCTCTGTACTTATTCATATTATTCTCCTTGTGTTATTTGCACCGTGTGCATATAATTTTCATCATAAGTTATGATATTCTTTTTTTCAGTTTTTAATCAAGCTATGCCATCGTTTCATTTTCCCTCCTCCGAAGGCGCTTTGAAATACAAAAAGCCCCGAAGCGCAGTAAAATGCGCCTCGGGGCGAAAAAACATCATCCGCGGTGCCACCCGATTTCAAAGCAAAGCCTTCTAATGTACAAACATACACTGTGCACTGTAACGGGTGCCAACCGTCAAAGCCTACTCAAAAAATCTTCTTTCGGTTTGCCCTCGAAAGTCCATTCGCGCACGGCCCGCCTACCGCGATCGCAGCACCCGCGGCTCTCTGGGAAGAAGACTCTATGCGTTACTTCTCTTTCTCTTCGGTTTGTAATGACATTATATCATTTTTGCGGCAAATTGTCAATATCAACGAATAAAATCAGCGTTTCCAATATTTTCTGTCAAGCGAACGGTACATTATTGCCTCTGCAATATGGTCGGCATTTATCTCAAGCATCCCGTCAAGATCGGCAATAGTTCTTGCAACTCTCAACACTCTATCGTGACCTCTTGCCGATAATCCAAGGCTTTCAAACGCAGTGCGCATAAGCGAGGAGGCTTCCTCTCCGAGAGAACAATATTTTCTTATCATTGAGGGCGACATTTTTGCGTTCAAAGCGGTTGAATTGTCACCGCCTGCCGCAAATCTTTCGGCAGCAAATCTTCTTGCCGCGTTAACCCGCTCACGTATTTGCGCAGAGCTTTCGCCGGGGGCGGAATTTCCCGATATTTCGTTATACGAAACTGCAGGAAGCTCTATTTCTATATCAATTCTGTCAAGCAGCGGACCGCTGACCTTTGCAAGATATCTTTTTATATCGTTGGGGTTACACGTACATTCACGCGAGGGATCACCGAAATATCCGCATTTGCAGGGATTCATCGCGCAAACGAGCATAAACGTGGTGGGGAAAGTGAGCTTTGCGGCTGCACGGGTTACGGTTACCGTTCCGTCCTCAAGGGGCTGACGCAAGGATTCTGTTACGACCTTTGAAAATTCGGGAAGCTCATCGAGGAAAAGCACACCGTTATTCGCAAGCGAAATTTCACCGGGTCGTGGAATGGCGCCTCCGCCTACAAGTCCGATAGGGCTGGTTGTGTGGTGAGGGGATCTGAACGGACGCGTGGTTACAAGATTTGTTTTCAAAAGACCTGCAATAGAATGAACCTTTGTAGTTTCAATCGCCTCGGAAAGAGTAAGGTCGGGAAGAATTGTGGGCAATCTTTTTGCGAGCATAGATTTTCCCGCACCCGGAGGGCCTATCATAAGCACGTTATGTCCGCCCGCAGCGGCAATCTCTAGCGCGCGTTTTGCCTTGAGCTGACCTCTTACGTCTGCAAAATCAAGCTCGGTATTTCTTTCGCTGAAATTAAAGCTTTCCTTATCCGAAAGCGTGGGCTGAATTTTCTCTTTTCCTTTAAGGTGCTCAACAAGCTCGCGAACCGTCTTAACTCCGTAAACGGTTATTCCGTCAACTATAGCGGCCTCACCTGCATTTTCGTGGGGAACGTATATTTCCCTTTTGCCTATGTTTTTCGCAAGAATTGCCATTGAAAGAATTCCGCCAAGTGCGCGAAGCTCACCGGAAAGCGAAAGCTCACCGACAAACATTTTATCGGAAAGGTCGCACCCGTGTGGAATTTTTCCGTCACATTGAAGTATTGAAACAAGGATTGCAAGGTCAAATGAGGCACCCTCTTTTTTGATATTTGCGGGCGCAAGGTTGACCATTATATCAAGAGCGGGAAACTTCATTCCGCTATTTTCGCACGCTGATTGCACTCTGTTTTTAGCTTCCTTAACAGAAGCGTCGGGAAGACCGACAAGATCAAATCTCGGAATTCTGTCCCACCCGCTGCATTCAACGATGACCTCATAGCCGTCTATTCCCAAAACACCGGAGCTATAAACCTTTGAAAGCATACGTCAAAAACCTCTTTCGAATTATTGCTTCAATTATATAATATTTTCTCTTTCAAAACAAGTACTTTATTGACTTTTTATAGAAAATATACTATAATTATTTCAGAGATAAGTTTTCATTTCTATTGTAAGATTAATAATATGAATCGCGAAATCGGAAGATTTCACTGCTTATAACCGCCCACCTCGGAGGCGGAAAGGAGATTTTATTTTATGAAAGCTATAAAAAACGTCAAACTATACGGAAAAATCACCGACATAACCGTTGACGGCGGTAAGATAGTTGAAATAGGAAAAACAAATATTTCGGGTGAGGATTTCGGCGGCGCAAAGATTTACCCCGGACTCATCGATACCCATAGCCACGGCTGCATAGGCTTTGACACAATGGAGGGAAATCTTCCCGAAATGGCAGATTTTCAGCTTCAATCCGGTATCACAACCTGGTATCCCACCACAATGACGATGAGCGAGGAAGAAATTATCGAAGCTACGCACAGAGATATAAGCTTCGGACACGGCGCAAGCATTCCGGGATTTCATATGGAAGGGCCGTTTATAAACAAGAAATACAAGGGCGCACAGAACGAAAAATACATTCTCCCGCCTTCAATGGAGCTTTTTTCAAAGTGCAAAAACGTAAAGACCGTTACGATAGCACCCGAGTGCGAGGGAAGCGAGGAATTCATCAAGGCATGCCCCGCAGTTGTGTCTTTAGGTCACACGGATGCCGACTTCGATACGGCAAAAAGAGCATTTGACCTCGGCGCCAAGAAGCTCACTCATACCTATAACGTTATGCCTCCCATTCATCACAGAGCACCCGGCCCAATCGGCGCCGGCTGCGTTAGCGACGGGGTTTGTGCAGAGCTTATATGCGACGGAAAGCACGTTCACTCTGCGGCGGTAAAAATGCTTATAAAGATTTTCGGCACTGACAGAATAATCCTTATCAGCGACTCTATGAGAGCAACGGGACTCGGCGACGGAATTTATTCCTTCGGTGGACAGAAAATCACCGTTAAAGACGGCACCGCACTTACCGAAACGGGAAATTTGGCAGGCTCAACCTCCACCCTTTTTGATTGCGTTAAATGTGCGATATCCTTTGGAATTCCCGAATACGACGCAGTTAAGATGGCGACGGAAAATCCCGCGCGTCTTATGGGACTTAATAAGGGAAAAATCGAGGTTGGATACGATGCGGACTTCATAATCGTTGACGATAGCTTCAATCTTATCAAGTCAATCGCAAGGGGCGAATTCTAATATGAATGAAGAAAAAAACAACGCCTTCTCACGTACGGAGCTTTTGCTCGGAGAAGACGCAATGAAAAAACTAAAGGAAGCACGGGTTATAATATTCGGAATTGGCGGTGTTGGCGGGCACGCATTTGATGCAATCGTGCGCTCGGGCGTTGAAAACATAACGGTTGTTGACCCTGACGTTTTTTTCGAGACCAACCTCAACCGCCAGCTTCTTGCAAAAATATCAACGCTGGGCAAGCTCAAGGTAGACGTTGCGAGGGCGCATGCCGAGGATATAAACCCAAATGCCAAAATAACTCCGATACCCCTCTTTTACTGCGAGGAAGAAGCCGACAAAATCGAACTTTCCGCATACGATTACGTTATTGACGCCATAGACAGCGTTTCCGCAAAGCTATACTTGATAGAGAAAGCAACCTCGCTCGGAGTTCCGATAATTTCATCAATGGGCGCGGGCGGGAAGCTTGACCCCACCGCATTCAAGGTTGCAGATATTTACAAGACGTCTGTTTGCCCGCTTGCGAGGGTTATACGCAACGAATGCAAGCGCAGAAAAATCAAAAAGCTAAAGGTCGTTTATTCCGAGGAGCCACAGATAAAGGCAATCGTAAAGGACGAAACCGACACCGCGACGGTGCGACACGCCCCCGGAAGCATAGCAACGGTTCCCTCATCGGCAGGACTTGCATTAGCTGCCGAGGTTATCCGCGACATTATATCAAAAACAGTCTGATTAATTTAGGCTTGAAACATAAAAAACTGCTCGGAAAGCCGAGCAGTTTTTTATATATTGGTTATATGTAGGAAAGACAATTCAAATATGAATTACTCCTTAACGTAACCGATATTCTTTTCCTTGCTAGGATCAAATGTGAAGTTGCAGATAGAAGCAACCAAAGGATAGATACCAAAGGTAACCATACCGAGCAAGAGATAAGCGAGAACTCTGCACTTGTAACCTTCAGGCTTAAAGGAAGTGAAGTTAATGATGAGAGCTCCAATCCAGCCTAAGAAAAAGGTGAGCAAGAAACGTATAAGATTCTTATTATCCATCGTTCAAAATCTCCTTTCATAGATTTAATTTGATTATAGCACACAAATTGTCGAAATGTCAACACTTTGGTGAATATTTATTAAAAATTTTTTAACTTTTTGTTTTTTTATTGTTTTTATTCACAAAAACGGCAATAATCGGGACAAAAACGGCTGTGGAATGCAAAAAAATGCATTTCTTACATTAGTAATTGTATTACATCGCCGTATTTTTGCTACTTATTAAAGGCTTTTGAGCGTCTGCATAACGTATTCGCCGAATTCGCTGCACGTAGCTCCACCTTCTCTTCCCGTTATGGTGAGCTTTTTCTCCTCAAACGAGCATATATCAAGGGCGCGCTCAAGCTTATCAGCTCTTTCTTGAAGTCCTATGTGAGAGAGAAGCATAACGCAAGCACGAAGCATTGAGCAAGGATCGGCAAACTTTCCTCTGCCCTCGTTTATCATTCGAGGCGCGGAGCCGTGAATAGCCTCAAACATTGCGTATTTTTTACCTATGTTTGCGCAGCCCGCCGTTCCGACACCGCCTTGAAACTCAGCAGCCTCATCGGAGATAATGTCACCGTAAAGGTTGGGAAGAAGCAGCACCTTGAAATCACGGCGACGCTTCTTATCAACGAGCTTTGCCGTCATAATGTCGGCATACCACTCATCAGTTACGATATCAGGATAAAGGTCTGCAACCTTGTGGCAGTCCTCAAGGAAATTTCCGTCGGTTGTCTTTATTACGTTTGCCTTTGTTACGAGAGAAACTCTGCCCATATTATTCTTTCTTGCATAGTCGTATGCAAGTCTTGCTATTCTGTCAGAGCCTTGCTTTGTGGTTATGGTAAAGTCGACGGCGAGATCCTCGGTTACGTTAAATCCCGAAGAGCCGACGGCATATCCGCCCTCGGTATTTTCGCGGAAAATTACCCAGTTAATTCCCTCCTCGGGCACCTTGACGGGACGAACGTTAGCAAAAAGGTCGAGTGCCTTTCTCATCGCAACGTTTGCTGACTCTATGTTGGGCATTCCGGAACCCTTTTGCGGAGTGGTCGTGGGGCCTTTGAGAATTATGTGGCAGGATTTAAGCTGCGCCATAACGTCATCGGGGATAGCCTTTCCAACCTTAATTCTGTTTTCGATTGTAAGTCCGTCTATGGTTTTAAATTCAACCTTTCCTGCAGAAACGAGGTCGGAAAGTATGAACTTCAAGACTCTTTCCGCTTCCTCTGATATTATAGGGCCTATGCCGTCACCGCCGCAAACGCCTATTACCAATTTATCAAGAGAAGAATAATCAACAAAATCGCCCTGTGACTTCATATCCTCAACTCTGCGGAGCTGATCCTCGAGAATTTTTCTAAACTTTTCGCAAGCTGCGTCAAGATTTTTATTGTAGTTTTCCATTTTTTATCCTTTTCGCTATTAATAGTTATGATTTAGTTAGACTGCCTTGTATAGTTAAGCATACCGCCCGCGAGAAGTATTTTTCTCTGGCGAGAGGTCAAATTTAACACGAGGGGGAGCCTTGCCCCCGTTTTTTTGTTGACCAAAAATGCTCTGTTCGACTCGGCTATCGCCTCGGCAAATCCCTCAACGTATATTTCGTCGCCCTCTGAAACCGCGTCGTAATCAGCCTCGTTTTCAAGCGTCATCGGAACTATTCCGAAGTTTATGAGGTTGTCAACGTGAATTCTTGCAAACGACTTTGCAATAACCGCCTTTATTCCCAGATAAAGCGGCACGAGCGCGGCATGCTCACGCGATGAGCCTTGACCGTAATTATGACCGCCGAGAATAATTCCGCCGCCGATTGCTTTGGCTCTTTCGGGGAAATCCTTATCGCAAACCGTAAAGCAGAATTCCGAAAGCTTCGGAACGTTTGAACGGTAAGGAAGAATTTTTGCACCCGCAGGCATAATATGGTCGGTAGTTATATTATCTCCAACCTTGAGGACAACGCTGCAATCAAGATTTGAATCGGGTGCCTTTCCTATCGGAATGGGCTTGATATTAGGTCCTCGCTCGACTATGGCAGAATCTGCACTCTCTATCGGTGCGGGCATATCAATGAGGTTGTCGTTTATGAGATAGCTCTTGGGAAGCTCTATTTTGGGTGCAAATCCAAGCTCTCGCGGGTCTGTGAAAACGCCCGCTATTGCAGATGCGGCGGCAGTTTCGGGAGAAACGAGGTAAACCTCTGCATCGGCAGTGCCGCTTCTCGCAAGGAAGTTTCTGTTGAAAGTACGGAGGCTAACGCCCTTTGATTTGGGAGAAAATCCCATTCCGATACAAGGGCCGCAAGCGCATTCGAGTATTCTCGCGCCCGCGGAGATAAGGTCGGCAAGCGCACCGCACTCGGCAAGCATTGTGTATACCTGCTTTGAGCCGGGAGATATGGAAAGAGATACGTCTGAATGAACAGTTTTTCCTTTTAGCATTGCCGCAACCGTAAGCATATCCAAAATTGAGGAATTCGTGCAAGATCCAATGCAAACCTGATCTATCTTTTTGCCCGAAAGATTTAACACGGGCTTGACGTTATCGGGGCTGTGAGGGCAAGCGGCAAGCGGAACGAGTGCGCCGAGGTCTATAGTGTATTCAGCGTCATAGACTGCGTCGTCGTCGGCAAAAAGCGAAACGAAGCACTCCTCTCTTCCTTGCGCGCGCAGAAACTCACGTGTGTTTTCGTCAGACGGGAATATCGAGCTTGTTGCACCAAGCTCCGCGCCCATATTCGTTATAGTTGCCCTTTCTTGAACGCATAGGCTGCGAACACCCTCTCCGCCGTATTCTATAACGGAGCCGACACCGCCCTTAACACCAAGAAGCCTCAAAACCTCAAGAATTACGTCCTTTGCACCAACGTAATCGGAAAGCTTGCCGACGAGGTTGATATGGATTATTTTCGGCATTGTTATATAGTACGCGCCGCCACCCATAGCTACGGCTACGTCAAGACCGCCCGCACCCATACCGAGCATTCCTATTCCGCCCGCAGTCGGCGTATGGCTATCGGAGCCTATAAGGGTTTTGCCGGGCGCGGAAAAGCGTTCAAGATGCACTTGGTGGCAGATTCCGTTACCCGGACGCGAAAATCTTATTCCGTGCTTATACGCCACGGTTTGAATATATCTGTGGTCGTCTGCATTTTCAAATCCCGCTTGAAGCGTGTTATGGTCGATATAGGCAACGGAAAGCTCCGTTTTAACTCTTTTCGTGCCCATAGCCTCAAACTGAAGATATGCCATCGTGCCCGTTGCGTCTTGGGTGAGCGTTTGGTCTATTTTCAATCCCACCTCTGTGCCTGCAACCATCTCACCCGACACAAGGTGATTCTTAATTATCTTTTGCGTTATGGTAAGTCCCATTTTTATATCCTCTTAAAGTGCGCAAAGCATATTTTCAAGCGCACGTTCTATGTGTAAAGACGTCAGCTTGTCTGCAAGCTTGGCGTCTCCCGCCGCTATCGCCTCATAGATTTCTCTATGCTCGCTGACCGAGCGCTCAAGTCTGCCCGGAACGGTTAGGGAAAGCTTGCGGTACGTTTTTATTTTTCTGTGAAGCTCCGAGAGAGTTTTGCAAAGCAAACGGTTTCCCGTTTCCTTGTATATCGTTTCGTGAAACTCCGAATCAAGCTCCTTTAATTTTTCAGTATCCTTTTTGCTTATATAAAACTCCGAAAGCTCAACGAAATCAAGAAGCGATTTCAAACCCTCCGGGGTTATTTTTTCAGCTGCGGTTGCCGAAGCAAGCCCCTCAAGGCGCACGCGTATTCTGTAAATATCCACAAGGTCGTCCTTGGTGATACCGACAACAACAGCGCCCTTATTAGCCACGCTTTCGATAAGTCCGTCCTCGGCGAGTCTGGCTATTGCCGCACGCACGGGCGTTCTGCTGACTCCGAGGCGCTTTGAAAGCGCAATTTCGCCAAGAGAGGCACCCCGTGCGAGTTTTCCCGAGAGAATTTCCTCCTCGAGCGATTCAAAAACCTGTTCTTCAAGAGATAAAAGCTTGCTGTCAATTTTCATTTTTTATCCCCTCACAAGAAAAATCCGTTGTAAAGGAATTAACAATCACCTCAAGCTCATCGTCACCCATAAGAGTGGTTCTGCCGTCTGCATACTCTTTATCTATAGCTTCTTTTACCTTAATAACTATTTCGTCCGATTTAGAAACCTCTCTGAACTTGGGAAGCTTATAGTGCTTATTTATCCAGTACGCGATTCCCGCAAGGCCAGACGTATTCGAAATAGCAACAACCGCGGGCTTTCCAAGTATCTTTTCGGTATCGAAGATGTTGTATATTTCGGTATCCTTCATCAGTCCGTCTGCGTGAATACCTGCTCTTGTGAGATTGAAATTATCGCCTACAAAGGGTGTCATCGGAGGAATATCGTAGCCTATTTCTTTTTTGAAGTAGTCTGCAATCTCGGTTATAACCGTGGGATCCATTCCGTTGAAATCGCCCGTAATTGCGGCATACTGAATTACCATTGCCTCAAGAGGAATATTTCCCGTTCTTTCACCTATACCGAGCACGGCGGAGTTAACTGCCGAAGCACCGTAAAGCCAAGCGGAAACCGCATTGTCCACACCGTGATAAAAGTCGTTATGACCGTGCCATTCAAGCATTTCCGATGGAACGTCTGCATAATGGCGAAGACCGTATACAATACCGGGAACGCTTCGCGGCAACGCAACACCGGGATAAGAAACACCGTATCCCATCGTATCACACATACGAATCTTAACGGGAATATTTGCCTCGCGTGAAAGCTCGTGAAGCTCGTTTACAAAAGGTACAACAAAGCCGTAAAAATCCGCACGGGTTATGTCCTCGAGGTGACATCTTGGGCGAATGCCCGCGTCAAAGGCGCGCTTTACAACGCCAAGATAATGGTCAAGGGCTTCCTTACGGGAAAGACCGAGCTTTTTAAATATATGATAGTCCGAGCAAGAAACGAGAATACCCGTTTCTTTTATTCCGATATCTCGAACAAGCATAAAGTCCTCTTTTTTAGCTCTTATCCACGTTGTTATCTCGGGAAACTCATAGCCGAGAGCCATACATCTCTCAACCGCTTCTCTATCCTTCTTTGTGTAAACGAAAAACTCGCTCTGACGAATTATGCCGTTCTTTCCGCCCAAGCGATTGAGCATTTTATAAAGGTCTACTATCTGATTTGCCGTGTAGGGCGCTCTTGACTGCTGTCCGTCACGAAACGTTGTGTCTGTTATCCATATTTCCTCGGGCATAGAAAGAGGCACGCGACGGTGGTTAAATGCTATCTTCGGAATTTCATCGTAAGGATATATCTCTCTGTAAAGATTGGGGTCCTCTACGTCTTGGAGCGAATACTTATACTGTGATTGCTCAAGCAAATTGCTGTGTTTATTCTTCGAAATCATATCGCTTTCCTTTCTGTATTGTATTCTTGTATACAATTTTTCTTTATTATACAACCTGAAATTTAAAAAGTCAATAGCTATTTACAAATTTTAATAAATGATAATAAAAGAGTTATAATTAAATAATAGGTAATTAATATGTTTCTACTACATAATATGCAAATAATAAGGCTTAAGATTTTAATATTATGCTCTGCGTGCTGCTTATTTTTATGCGTTTATATAAAAATGAAGGAACGGTGCATTTTTGCACCGTTCCTTCGCCGCTTAATTAATTCATATTAAACAGTGTAGCCCGCTTTGGTTATAGCTGCCTTGATAACAGAATCGCTAACCTCGCCCGAAAGAGTTACAGTTACCGTTCCGTCCTTATGACTTGCAAGCGCGCTTTCAACGCCCTCAATAGACTCAAGCGCCGATTTTACGTGTGCCTCACAATGAGGACACATCATTCCCGAAACGTTAAATACCTTTGTCATTTTTTTATTCTCCTTATTGATTTTTCTAAATATATTTTGAACGTTAAGACTTAATGCGTTCATAACCACAGAGAAGCTTGAAAGGCTCATAGCCATAGCACCGAACATCGGCGTTAACTCCCAATTCAAAAGATATATAAAAGCTCCTGCGGCAAGAGGAATCCCGAGCACGTTATAAACAAATGCCCAAAAGAGATTTGCACGGATCACCGAAAGCGTGCGCCTTGAAAGCTTTACTGCGTCGGGGAATGCCGATATTCTCGAGTGTATCAAGACCACGTCCGCGCTCTCGATTGCGATATCCGTTCCGTCGCCTATAGCAACTCCAACCGTTGCGGTTGCAAGGGCGGGAGCATCGTTAATTCCGTCACCAAGCATAGCAACGCCGCCGTGAGCCTTTAGTTTTTCCACAACCCTTGCCTTGTCCTGCGGCAAAACCTCGGCAATTATTTCATCAACACCCGCTTCTCTTCCGATTCGCCTTGCGGTGCGCTCGTTATCTCCCGTGAGCATAACGGTTTTTATGCCCATAGCGCCAAGCTCCGCAACGGAAGGCGCACTACCCGCGTCAAGTGCATCGTAAATGGCAATAATTCCGACGACACGAGCCCCCCGTGTGAAAAATAAAGGCGTTTTTCCCTCGTCGGCAAGCTTTTCATAAGAAGTTCTTGCATACTCCGAAAGCTCAAAATTAGTGCTTATATACTTGTAGCTTGCGCCGTAAGAATCCTCACCCCCAAGCTTTGCGAAAACACCGCTTCCGACAAGAGCGCGAAAATCCGTTTTATCAATCTCTCGCGCGCCGCGCTCCCGCGCATACTCGACAACTGCCGCGGCAAGCGGGTGCTCACTCTCCGCCTCCAACGTATAGGCAACGCTCAAAAGCTCCTCCTCGGTGCCATCAAGCACAACAAGCTCGCCAACAGTCATTTTGCCCGTGGTGAGAGTTCCCGTTTTGTCTATTGCAACGCACTTAATGCGCCCGAGCGCCTCAAGCGCCGCCGCATTTTTAAACAGAATTCCTCGTTTTGCACCGATTCCGCTGCCTACCATAATTGCAACGGGCGTTGCAAGTCCCAACGCACACGGGCAGCTTATAACGAGGACGGATATGCCCCTTTCGAGCGCATAACCCAAACTATTGTTTACAAAAAACCATATAATTGCGGTTATAATGGCGATTATGAGAACTGCGGGAACAAAATATGCGGCAACGCGATCCGCCGCCTTTGCTATGGGAGCCTTGCTCCTTGCGGCATCGGAAACTATTTTTATCACCTTTGCCATGGCGGTGTCCTCGCCAACCCTTGTTACCTTGCATTTGATTGCTCCGCTCGTGTTTACCGAGGAAGCATAAACGGGAGAACCAACAGTTTTTTCTTTTGGTACGCTTTCGCCCGTAAGAGCCGACTCGTCAACCGCGCTCTCTCCGCTTATAACAACACCGTCGAGCGCGATTCGCTCACCGGGACGCACAAAAAACTCCTCGCCTACTGCGCACTCGCTGACGGATATTTCCCTCTCCTCGCCATCTCTGATAACGCGCACAGTTTCAGGCGTTAGCTTCATAAGCTCCTCAAGAGCGGTGGTGGTTTTGCCCTTTGCTACAGATTCAAGGAGCTTTCCCACGGTTATAAGCGCGAGTATCATAGCAGCCGATTCGAAATAAAGCTCGTGCAAATAATGCCCCGCCTCACTTGCGGGAGTTGATATCATAATGAAAACCAAATAAGCGCTCCACACAAAAGAAGCGCCCGACCCAAGTGCCACAAGCGTATCCATATTGGGCGCGCCTTTCACAACCGCGCGAGCGCCGCTGATAAAGAATTTCTTATTGATTACCATAACCGCCGCCGCAAGCATCAGTTGAAGAAGCGCAACGGAAGCGGGATTTTTCACGAAATAATCGGGAAGCGGAAATCCCCACATTGTGTATCCCATTGAAAGATACATTAAGGGAATGAGAAGTGCCGCTGAAAAAATCAGCCTTAAAGCTGTGGCACGCCTCTCGCCGTTTCGGTTAGCAGCGGATTTGCCTTTTTCTTTTTTTGCGTCCTCCTCGATACCGTATCCCGCACCGATTACCGCGCTGATTATATCATCTCTTGCGCCGCCCGTGACCTGCATATCCCCCGTGAGAAGATTAACCTCGCAGATTTTGACGCCCTCAACGCGACTTACCGCCTTTTCGACTCTGGCAGAGCAGGCGGCACAGCTCATACCCGTTACCTTGAATTTTTCCATACCTACGCGACTCACTTCATAAGCTTATACACAGCGTCAAGAAGCTCGTCGACAGATTCCTCTCTTCCCGCCTTTATATCCTCGCAAACGCAGGTGTGCATATGATTGGAAAGCACCTCGCGCGCAAAGGCGCATAATGCAGAATTTATCGCAGAAACCTGCGTCAAAATATCTATACAATACGCGTCGCGGTCAAGCATACCGCCAACGCCCCTCACTTGCCCCTCAATTCTAGAAAGGCGATTTTTAAGACTGCGAAGCTCGCTTTCATCGCGTTTTTTGCTTCTGCAATGCTCGCACGTCATATCCTTTTGATTTTCCATAGCTCCTCCACGGATATTTTAGTTTCTTTTCACCTTAATTATATACCCTATGGGGGTATTTGTCAAGAAAAATATAGGGCAAGCCCGCATTTTTGCAAGACTTGCCCTGTTTTAGTTTAAATTCAATCCGAAATTAAATTCAATTAATTAAAGATAGATTAAAAGCCGAAAGATTTTTAGACTTGTGTTTTGGTCAAATTAAACCTTCTCCACCGAGATAACAACGTCCTCTCCGTTGATATTCCATTTCTTTGAGAACTGAAGCGTTCCCTCGGTAACGGAATCCGCAAGAGTTTCGTCCATTATCTGCGCGCCGTTTTTGAGCGCTACCGCAAGAACGGAAGCATTCTCCGAGAATGCAACCTTTATGCGATCCATAACCTCAAAGCCCGAATCCTTACGCATAGTTTGAACCTTGGATATGATTTCGCGCACGTTTCCTTCCTCGATAAGCTCGGGGGTAAGACGTTTGTCGATAACAACGGTTATACCCTTATCGCCAAGAGATTCAAAGCCCTCTTTCTTGCTCATTTCTATAAGGAGGTCTTCCTTGGTGAGAACTATCTCTGCGTCTGCAACGGTGAACTTGAGCGCGCCTGTTGCCTCGATTTCGTCCATTGCCTCATTTCCGTCAAGCTCGGAAAGCTTTGTTTTTATAGCACCGAGATACTTGCCGTATTTGGGACCTACAGTACGAAGCTGGGGCTTGAAGAGATAGGTTGTAAATTCTCTTACGTTGTCGGTAAAGATAACCTCTTTGAGATTCAATTCCTCTGCGATAACGTCGATAAAGCTTTCCGCAGGAGCCTTATCCGCCTTAACGTACATCTTTGCGATAGGCTGACGGTTCTTGATGTTTGCGGCATTACGGCAAGCTCTGCCGAGAACGACGACGTCTACAACCTCCTCCATGCTTTCCTCAAGCTCTTTATCTATCATTGACTTATCCGCAACGGGATAATCGCAGAAATGGATTGACGCGGGAGCGTTTTTATCAACCGAGCAAACGAGATTTCTGTAGATATCCTCGGTCATAAAGGGAATAAGAGGAGCGGAAATCTTTGCCACGGTTACAAGTGCCGTATAGAGAGTGAGGTAAGCGTTTACCTTATCCTCGGGCATATCCTTAACCCAGAATCTTTCACGGCTGCGGCGAACGTACCAGTTCGAAAGCTCGTCAACAAATCCCTCAAGGACTCTGGTTGCCTCGGTAATCTTATATCCGTCAAGATATTCGTCAACTGCAAGAACTGCACTGTTAAGCTTGGAGAGAATCCACTTATCCATTACGGAAAGAGAATCCTTATTGAGAGTATACTTTGTGGGGTCAAATCCGTCTATATTTGCATAGAGAACGTAGAACGCATAGGTGTTCCAAAGAGTTCCCATGAACTTGCGCTGTCCCTCGATAACCGCATCACCAAAGAAACGGTTGGGAAGCCAAGGAGCGGAATTCGAATAGAAATACCAACGTATAGCGTCTGCACCGTAGGTTTCAAGAGCTTCAAACGGGTCTACCGCATTACCCTTTGACTTCGACATCTTCTGACCGTCCTTATCAAGAACGTGACCGAGAACGAGAACGTTCTTATAGGGAGCGCAATCAAAGATAAGGGTGGATATAGCCATAAGCGAATAGAACCAACCGCGAGTCTGGTCAACACCCTCGCTTATGAAGTCTGCGGGGAATTGAGCCTCGAAGATTTCCTTATTTTCAAAGGGATAATGCCACTGCGCAAAGGGCATCGAACCCGAGTCGAACCAACAGTCTATAACCTCGGGCACTCTCTTCATCTCGCCCGAGCATTCGGGACACTTGAGAGTTACCTTGTCGATAAAGGGTCTGTGAAGCTCTATATCGTCGGGGCAGTTATCGGACATTGATTTAAGCTCCTCGATAGAGCCTATCGAATGGCGGTGACCGCAAGAGCATTCCCAAATGTTAAGGGGTGTTCCCCAATATCTGTTTCTTGAAATTCCCCAGTCCTGAACGTTGGCAAGCCAATCGCCGAATCTGCCCTTACCGATGCTTTCGGGGAACCATTTAACAGTGTTGTTATTCTTTATGAGGTTTTCGCGCACGTCGGTCATCTTTACAAACCAAGTGTCACGAGCGTAGTAAATAAGAGGAGTGTTACATCTCCAGCAGTGCGGATATTCGTGCTCAAACTTGGGGTCTGCGAAAAGCTTGCCCGCTTCCTTGAGGTCGGTGAGAATAATCGGGTCTGCTTTCTTTACGAAAATGCCTGCATAGGGAGTGTCAGCCGTCATCTCGCCCTTACCGTCAACGAACTGAAGGAACGGCAAGTCGTATTTTCTTCCGACTCTGCTGTCGTCCTCACCGAACGCGGGTGCTATATGAACGATACCCGTACCGTCGGACATCGTTACGTAGCTGTCACAAGTAACGAAATGCGCTTTTTTCTTCTGTTTTTCGGCAACCTCGCCCGAGAATGCAAAGAGAGGCTCGTATTCTCTGTATTCGAGCTCCTTACCCTGCATTTCGCAAAGAATCTCGTATGCGGGAGTATCCTCGGTAGCAAGAGGAGAAAGAACCTTGTCGCAAAGCTCCTTTGCCATATAGTAAACGTATCCGTCTGCCGCCTTTACCTTAACGTAGGTATCCTCGGGGTTAACGCAAAGCGCGGTATTTGAGGGGAGAGTCCAAGGCGTAGTTGTCCATGCAAGGAAATACGCGTCCTCGCCAATACACTTGAAGCGAACTACCGCAGATCTTTCCTTTACGGTCTTATATCCCTGCGCAACCTCGTGAGAGGAGAGGGGGGTGCCGCAACGGGGGCAGTAAGGAACGATTTTAAAACCCTTATAAAGAAGGCCCTTGTCCCAAATCTTTTTGAGCGCCCACCATTCAGACTCTATGAAATTGTTTGTGTAGGTAACGTAAGGATGCTCCATATCTGCCCAAAAGCCAACGGTTGCGGAGAAATCCTCCCACATT
>JAGBUD010000082.1 GCA_017630995.1 Clostridia bacterium | reverse complement strand
GTTCTCCATAAGAAACCTTGCATACGAAAGATCGCTTGCATAGGTTATTTTTATATTTCTCTTTCCGATATCCGTCATATATACGTTAACTCCGATTCGCTCCATTAAAACGTTATCATCCGTTATATCGAGAGATGAAAGATCGACGTTTTTAAGCGCTTTTGCATAAAGCTCTGATTTGAAAATTTGAGGCGTTGTGGCAGATTTCAATTCGTCGCGATTTTCTGTTTTTACGGCAAATCCAAGGTTATCAACCCTTTTGATCGTGTCAACAACGGCTGCGGCAGCACTTGCTGCACCGTATCTTTTTGCGTCGGAAACCACGCGGCTTATATCTTCGGGCAAGATAAGACATCTTGCGGCATCGTGTATAGCAACGAAATCAGCAAGAAAATCAATAGCAAAAAATCCGTTTGCCGCAGACTCGGCTCTGGTTTTTCCGCCCAAAACGATTTTTCTGATTTTAGAAAATCCGCTTTTCGTTTCTTCTTCGGCAAACCGCTCCTCGCCCGCCTTAACCACAACGATTACGTCCGTGACGTCATCGCATTTTTCAAATGCGGTAAGTGTGTGCGCGAGTATGCTTTTTCCGTTTATGGCAATCTGCTGCTTCGTTTTATCTGCGGCAAGGCGAGTTCCGCTTCCTGCCGCCAAAATTATCGCGCAAATACGCTCCTTTGACATATATTCAACACCAACCTATTTTCTGTAATAAACAAAATGCACGGTTATAGTTCTCATCTTACCGTCTTCAAGCAGATTAGGACCCTTGATAACAACTCCGTCACCACTCATAAGATTGCATGCCTCAAGATCGCGGACCTTACAAACGAAAAGACGATCACCCGATGAATCCACGATAAATTCATCACCGTGCAACGCCATTGCTCCGCCCTTGCCGATAACGTCCTCGTTATCGTTGCGATGCTCCGTTACGTATTTAATCGGTTGACCGTGCAGCGATTTTGCTTTCTCAAGTCTAAAAGCATAGCTGTTTGGATTTTTGCTTTTTCCGAATATTTTGGAAAATATACCCACTTTTATCCACATCCTTATTTTTATTACCCTTATTGTACCATAATTTTATCAAAAATGGAATACTTTTTTGTATTTTTATTTCCTTATTGATATAAATTTTATAAATATAAAAAATAATTTAAAAAAATTTGATTTTTTTTGCAAAAACTATTGATTTTTGCGTCAAAGTGTATTATAATAGTAGCAAAGTGGGTTGAGGTGGGGCAAAATACCACTCAAAACCTTTCAAGAAAAACATTAAAGGAGGTAGCAAAGATGTCGTTTGTAGGTTCATATACACATTCACTCGATTCAAAAAAGCGTGTTTTTATCCCCTCAAAGTTCCGTGAAGAGCTTGGCGAAGAATTTTACATAACGAGAAAATTCGCTGCCTATCTTTCGATATACACTGCTGAAGAATGGGAAATCTTCGTTGACAAGATTTCAAAGCTTCCCGAAGCTGATGCGGAAGACATACAGGACTTCTTCCTCGGCGCTGCACAAAAGTGCACGCTTGACGCAAGCGGAAGAATCATTCTTGATGACGGTCTTATGAAATATGCGGGCATAAACAAGAATATTGTTTTTGTTGGCGCCGGAAAGCAGATTCGCATTTGGTCCGAAGAAAAGTGGATTGAGCGCGAGCAGAACAGAGACTACGAAGAAATGCGCAACAAGATGCGCAGCTACGGACTTTAATAAACCGAAAGGAACTGAAAATGGATATCCAATTCTCTCACACCTCGGTGTTGCTTTGGGAATGCATTGAGGCATTGAACATCAGAGACGGATACACATACATAGATTGCACCGCCGGCGGCGGCGGTCACTCCTTGCAAATAGCAAAGAGACTTGGTGAGAATTCAAGACTCTTTTGCTTTGACAGAGATAAAACCGCAATAGCAGCGGCAAAAGAAAGACTCAAGGATTACCTTGACAAAACAACGTTCATAAACGAAAACTTCTCTTCCCTTAGAGACGTTATTCGTGAATATAAAATCGATAATCTAGGTGGCGTGCTTGCCGACCTCGGTTGCAGCTCATATCAATTCGACACCGCAGAGCGCGGATTCAGCTATATGCAAAACGCAAAGCTTGATATGAGAATGGATACCGATGCTCCCCTTTCCGCTTACAACGTCGTTAACGAATATACGGAAGAAAACCTCCGCAGAATATTCTTCGACTACGGTGAGGAAAGATTTTCGGGCAGAATTGCTGCAGCAATCGTAAAGCAGCGCCAAATATCACCCATAAAAACAACGGGAGAGCTTTCCGATATAATTAAGTCTGCAATTCCCGCTCACAACAGAATTGACGGTCCTCACCCTGCAAAGAGAACCTTTCAGGCTATAAGAATTGAAGTTAACGCAGAACTTGACGCAATCAAGCCCTTGATTAACTCTGCGGCATCTGCAATGGTTCCCGGTGGAAGAATTGCAATAATATCATTCCATTCCCTTGAGGACAGAATAGTTAAGCAAGAATACAAGAATCTCGCCTCGGGTTGCACT
>JAGBUD010000081.1 GCA_017630995.1 Clostridia bacterium | reverse complement strand
TGCGGATATCGAAGACGTTATACACGCTGCAGACGTTGCAAACGCTCACGGCTTTATCTGCAAGCAGCCCGACGGATACGACACCATGCTCGGCGAGCGCGGCGTTGGTGTTTCCGGAGGCGAAAAGCAAAGAATCTCAATTGCACGTGCCGTTTTGAAGTCCCCTTCACTTCTTATTTTTGACGAAGCAACCGCGGCGGTTGACTCAGAAACGGAACATCTTATACAAGAAGCAATCGACAGATTGATAGCAGGAAAAACAACTCTTATGATAGCTCACAGACTCTCAACTCTGAAAAGAGCAAACCGCATAATAGTCGTTGACAACGGAAAGATAATCGAAAACGGCTCTCCCGATGAGCTTATGGCTCTCAAGGGCAAATACTACAAGCTCGTTCAGATTCAGTCAATGACGCAAGACGCTGAAAAGATGAGAGAGGAGGAAAGACTATGAGCAACAGAATTTTTGTTACAGAAAACGACAAAATAACCGTTAACGAAAACAATTTAGTAAATCTTACTTTACAAAGCGGCGAGGTTTTTGAAAAGCTTGAGCCCAGAAGACTCTTCCCCGTTAACCGAATTGACGAATACGTAACCCTCCTTGACGAAGAGGGCAAGGAAATTGCGGTTATCCGCAAGATATGCGAGCTTGACCCCGTGTCACGTCAAATCATTCAAAACAGCCTTGACGACTATTATCTTGTTCCACACATAACCCGCATAAATTCTATAACAGAAAAGAACGGCAAGATTCATTGGATAGTTGAAACCGACCGCGGATACAAGGAATTTGACATAAGAAACAGAAACCACGACGTTAGAGTTTACAGTGACGGCAGAGTGCGAGTAAGAGATTCCGACGATAACAGATATATCATCGAGGATTACCGCAAGCTTGATAAGCATAGCAAAAGACAGGCTGCAGCTGATCTTTAATACCTTTATTTTAACAAAAGATACTACCCGTGTCGCAATAATACAAAAAAGGAACAAGCAAATTGTTCCTTTTTTCTTTTCTGCAAATATTCAACTTAAGTCTTTAGAGGGCGAGTGACCTATTTTCTTTTTATAAACCTCTGAAAAATATTTGGGATCGTTAAAGCCCGAAAGCGCCGCAACGTCCTGTATAGAATAATAGCCCGTTTTCAGCAATGAAATCGCATGCTCAATTCTCATATCGTTAAGATATTGAAGAGGGTTTTTATTAAATGCGTTTCTGAAAAGTCTTCGCAGATATACACTGCTCGCTCCAACGTAAGACGCAACAGACTCAATGGTTGTTTGTGGGTTATCAAAATTCTCGTGCAGGTAATCAAGCGCAAGCTGAAGCTTTTTAGGCTTTAACACAGCCGCCTTTTGTTCTTCCTGTATTTCGATTTGTTGGAGGATTTTATAAAACAGAGAATACATTTTATATCTATATCCGGTTGATTTTGTTCGCCATACCTTGCATATTTCGGTGAAAATACGTTCAAATGCATCAGGATTTTGAGGTGTAAAAACGGTTATTTCATCAAAGCTTGAATTTTCTATGTAGAAATGAACAACCAAAACGTCCTCGTCCTTATTTGCGGTTATTGAATAATCAAAATTTGCGGGTATGAATAACAAATCGTTTTTGTTTGCAACATACTCTCTGTCACCGTGTCGGTATATAGCGCTTCCGTTCACGCGGTATGAAATTGCGTCGTATTTACGCGCGGCAGCGTACGCAGTTCCTTTTTTCCACGATATAGGAAACGCACTGTCTAAATCAATGTTATAAGAATAAAAGTTTATCATACCTGTATTATAGCTCACCTATCGACTCTTGTCAATATATTAGTTTCGAAATTTCTACCTCAAATATTCTTTTTATCGGTTGTGACTCATTATTTTTATGTGCTATAATAAACTCAACAAATAAAAATTCAAGGAGAACATTATGGCTATCAAACACACGGCTGTCAGCTACTACGGACTTAACTACGTTGAGCATGCAGAAAAAGATTTTATTGAGATGAAGGAGCACGGATGTGATACGGTTATTCTTGCAATCACCGAATTCGATATGGACTTCTGGTTTCCCAACATCAACAATATCGTAAAGGTCGCACACAAGGTCGGTCTTCGCTGCATTGCAGATACATGGGGAATCGGTAAATACTTCGGTGGCGAGCAGGTTTCGCTTTTCCTCCAGAACAATATCCATCACCGTCAGGTTTCCGCTTACACGGGTGAGGTACTCAATGCCGCTTGCTTTAACACCAACTCCTTCCGCGATTATTTCACAAACATCTGCTTAAAGCTCGCAAGAGAAACAGAGGTTGACGGATTTTTCTGGGACGAGCCTCACTATGCTTATCCCAAAGCATACGCATCAATTACCGGAGGAGCCGGTGACGACTGGGCTTGCAGATGCCCCGAATGTATGAGAAAATTCGAAGATTACTACGGCTACGAAATGCCCAAATTCATGAATGATGACGTTAAGCAGTTCCGTTGGCGCGAGGCACTCAAAACTCTTGCCGATTGCTCAAAAGCACTTAAGGAAGCGAATCCTAACCTCGAAATCACCTGCTGCGTTCACGCAACGAAAAATACATACTACGTCACCGAGCTTCGCGGATACGACAATTGGGAAATGGTTGCAGCTTGCCCCTATTTTGACGTTTTCTCAACGACGATAATAAACTGGTCGCTCCCCGAAAGCTTCTTCAAAGAAATCACCGAGCGCACCGTTAAAATCGCAAAGAAATACGGAAAGCAATCAGAAAGATGGATTATGGGCTACAACGCACAGCCTGAAGATTTTGCACAGATAGACAAGGTTGTTGACCTTTATGAAAGCATGGGCGTTGACAGACTTGCAACATGGACTTACCGTGGCGGTCTCGGCACAAGCGTTGCCGCTCCCGATCCCATCAAGCTTTGGGACAGAATCGGTGAAAATTACAAAAGGGTACTGAAAAATGACTGAATATTTAACTAAAATCTCATCACTTCTCGAACGCATAGAAACCGAGGAAAAAGAAAAGCTTTGCCAAGTAACAAAGCTTGTTGCCGAGACCATTTGCCGCGGTGGACTTATTTTCACCTTTGGTTGCGGTCATTCGCATCTGCCGGGACTTGATGCATTTTACAGAGCGGGAGGCCTTGCAAACGTTTCCCCTATGCTTGATACAGACCTTATGCTTCATAACGGTGCCGCAAAATCAAGCAGAATGGAGAAGATGAGCGGAATTGCTTCCGAAGTATTCAGAAGATACACACCAACCGAAAACGACATTATTTTTATATTCTCTGCCTCGGGAAAAAATCAAGTTCCGGTAGAGATGGGTGATGCCGCACGCGCCATAGGTATCAAAAGTATCGGTATTTCTTCCATGGAATACGCTGCACGGGGCGGCAGGCTCCACGAACACGTGGACATTGCCATAGACTGCAAAATTCCTTACGGTGACGCATGTATGAAGGTTGGCGAGGCAACAATGGGTGGGCTTTCCACGTATGCCGCTTGCTTTATACTTAACACCTGCCTTATAGAAGGCGCTAAACTTGCGCTTGAAATGGGTGTTGAGCCGCCAATATATTTGAGCGGTAACGTTGAGGGCGGCAGAGAGCACAACGTCGTTCTTGAAAATCTTTATATGGGCAAGGTGAAGCACTTATGAATAAAATCGCTGTTATCGGCATTGTCGGAAACTCGGTTTTTCTTGAGGTTGAAAAATTTCACGAGGGCGGTGAAACCGTTGAGGCAAAATCGGTGCATTTTGAGCTTGGCGGAAAAGGATTTAATCAGGCGGTTTCGGCGGCGAGATGCGGAGCAGAGGTATCTTTTCTTGCCGCAGTCGGCAAGGAAGATTTTGACAGTGTAAAAAGCTTTCTTGACAAAGAAAATATAAGGTCGACTCTCTGTAAAAAAGACGACAAAACCGCATTCGCATCCATAGTCACCGACAAGTCCGGAAGCAATCACGTTACCGTTTATCAAGGCGCACAGCTTTCGGAAAACGACGTTATGGCTTTCGAGGAAGAAATAAGCCGTGCAGATATTCTTCTCATTAACAACGAGGTTGACGAAGGCGTTAATTTAAAAGCTTGTGAAATAGCAAAAAGAAGCAACACAAAAATTGTTCTGAATCCCGCACCTGCAAGAATTACCGATCAGTTTATTCTCGACAGTGTTGACCTTTTTACCCCAAACGAGCACGAAACACTTGGAATTGAACATAAGGAAAACGTCATAGTGACGCTTGGAAAAAAGGGATGCGCTATAAAGAGTAAAAATATTAATATTCCGGCAATTAACGTTGCACGGGTAGTGGATACAACCGGAGCGGGCGACACCTTCAACGGCGCGCTTTGCGCTGCTTTGGCAAACGAAAAATCAATAGAAGAAGCCGCAAATTTGGCAATACTTGCTTCTTCTATCGGGGTCACACGCAAGTATGCGGTATCGTCCATTCCTACTAAAAAAGAGATTGAGGAGTTTTTAAAATGCAAAAAGGACTAAATTATTTACTTGAAAAATATTCTGTTGCCTCAAAGGCAATTCTTTCCGCTGACGGAAAGAACGTCAACATTGACGGCGAGCTCTTCCCTGTTTTTTCTTATGAAAGCGAGAGAAGATTTATCGAGCTTCGTAACCTTTTTATACTCGGCAGACTCGGTAACATATGCACCTATCGCATAGGTCACACCGCAAAGGCAGGCACAAACCTTATGGACCTTCTCAAGAAAGAGGTTGGCATACTTGAATTTACCATTGATTCAAAGACAACCGAAATCTTTGCTATAGCAGGCAAAAACACAATGAACTGCATAGTTGAAACCGAAAACGGATGTATTTGCACAATAGAGCTTGCCGCAACACTCCAAGACAGAGAAAGAAACATTGATAAGCACGAAATTATAACGGACAACGGAGTTGCCTGTGACAGAGTGGTTGATACGCAAGTTCCCCAGGAATCCATATACGTTTTTGGAAAGAACAAGCAGACTTTTCTTGACACGGATGCGGAGCTTTACGGTTACTCCGAGTGTGAAATCACTACAGTGAGAGCCGCTTTCCTTCTTGCAAAAAATGACGAAAGTCGCAATTTGGCAAAAGCAAAGGATGCTCACTTAAACAAAGTTATTGAAGCTGCAAAGGCTTCGTTGGCAACTCTTGAAAACGTGAAGGTGGAGGCATAAAAAATGAAAAGATTAAAAATTGCTATGATGAGTATGACTCACGGACATACAAGAAAATATTACGACGTTCTCAAGAATAACCCCAAGCTTGAATGGATTGCGGTTTCAACCGCAAATGATGAGGTAAAGGAAATCTTTTTGCGCAGTGTTCAGGGTATTCCCTGCTACGACAGTGACGAGCAGATGCTTGATGCTCATCCCGAAATTGAGGCAGTAGTTCTCGCGAGCGAAAACAGTGAGCATTTAAGACAGGTCAGACTTTGCGCAGAGCGCAAGATAAACATTCTTTCAATGAAGGTTCCCACCTTTGATATGGAAGAATACGCAGAAATGGAAAAACTTGTTCGTGAAAGCGGAATAACCTTCCAAGTTGAGCTTGAGCTCCATTATAATCCTGTGGTTATGCGCACAAAGGAACTTATTGCGAGTGAAGCAATGGGTAAAATGGACGCATTCAATGCCACGAACATAACCCTTTCTCCCGTATGGGCATTCCCTTGGCAGGGTGTTCCCGAAAAAAGCTATGGCAAGAGAGTTCCCATTAAAGAAGGACACGAAAAATTCAGAGGCGGAGCTCTTTGCGATCACCCGCACATATTCGACCTCATAAGAGAGGTAACACATAGCGAATTTGACGTTATATTCGCAAAGGTTGCGCCCAATATGCGCCATGAAATAGAGGAAGAAGATATGCTCGCCGTTGTAGGAAGAATGAAAAACGGTGTTATCTTCTCACTTGACCCAAGCTGGTCCAGAGCCGAAAACAAGCTTAAGGTTCCCGGTCCCGGATGGGAAGTATTCCCCAAGCGTATGGAGGTTAACCTTGTTATACACGGAAATGACGGAAGCCTTTTCACCGATTGCTTCGGTCCGAACACCTATCACAACGGTTCACCCGAAAACAAGTACACGGTTCAGTACACCTATTTTGACGAATGGGTTGGCCTTATCGATGAATTCGTTGAGAATATCGATAAAAAGCGCCTTCCGAAAATCAATATAGAGTGGCACAAGAATACAATAAAAGCTATGAATGCGGTTTACGAAAGCATCTCCACAGAAAAGGCAGTCAAGCTTTAATCCATGGAGGCAACTATGGAGAACATTTGTTTTTCAAGTCTTGAAAAATACTACGAACAAAACAAAAATATTTTATTCGGAACACTCGCAGAGCTTATAAGAATAAATACCGAAAATAACAGAAAATCATGCAACGAGAGCGCGCTTACCTCTTTTGTGGAGAAAAAACTCGAAAAACTTTGCACGGGTACCGATTTATACACACCCGATTCGGTACCCGAAGCGGTAGCTCATCCGGATTTTACTCCGGGAAAGGACTTTTTCGGAAGAGAAAATCTAACCGCCAAAATCGCAGGAAAAGCTCCTAAAAAATCCCTTATGCTTGCAGCACACGCAGACACGATGCCAATAGGCGATCTTTCGCTATGGACAGTTCCGCCTACAGACGGAATAATCAAGGACGGAAGAATATACGGCAGAGGTGCGTGCGACGACAAGTATGCCTTGGCAGCTATGATTTTCTTTGCAAAGGCGGCATGTGACCTTGGAATTGAGCTTAATAACGACGTTTACCTCACAGCCTACGTTGACGAGGAATTCGGTGGTGGAAACGGCGCTCTTGCGGCAGCAGTCAAGTACCCGTGTGACTTTTACTTGAATCTTGACTGTAAAAATCTTGACATTTGGAACTGTGCTGCAGGTGGACAAAGAATAATTTTACATCTTGCGCACCCAAAATTTCAGCACTGCTGCGGCTCGATGATAGAAGCGCTCTACATTGTAAAGCAGGAAATTGATATTTTCGGAAAAAGAAGAATCGCGGAGCTTAAGAACAATCATCTTTTCGACAATTCTATAATACCCGAAACCGCTATCAGATATATGAATATCGGCACCGGTCTTAATACAAACGACAGACACAAGGGTGTTTTCGATTTTGCCTTCTATACCGACAAAAACAAAAAGGAAATTTGGAAAGAGCTGGAAGAAACTTTTGAAAAAATAAACGCAAGACTTGCACATCTTGATATAAAGATTGAAAAGGTTGTGGAAAGCAGCAGATTTTTCACATACGGATACGTTGACCGCGAGGATTCAACGTTAAATCTACTAAAAAATGCAGGAAAATGCGTTATAGGAAAAGAGCTTGATATTAAGCCATCCTGCCTTTCGGATTTATCTCTGTTTCTTGCCGCCGCGCCCGAGCGCGCAGCAAGCTTCGGCGCAGGAAGAGACTTCGACGTTGAAGGCGGTGCTCATCTGCCAAATGAATTTATAGAATGCGAAAGCCTTTTGAATTTTGCAAAAATCGTTGCCAAATTTATATTGGAGTGGGACAAAGTTGATTAAAGAATTGTTTATAAAAAACTGCGGTGAGGAAGCTTTTGCTTCAGCTTTCGGTGAGATATATAAGGAAGCGGCAAAGGAATGTAAAGACAGCGGTGTTTTCTTTCTTAACGAAGAGTACATCATTTCCGTAAATCAAAGAACGAATGCATACGCGCGAATTTTACCGCACCTCATAGAAGAGGCACGGCACGTAAGCGAAAATGAAAATCTCAAATTATACGCGATGTTTTTATATAAGGCGATGCAAAAAAGAGAGCTTTATAAGAAGAACATAAAGCATTTCGAATTGCCGCACGGGTATAGGCTTTTCGCCTTTTTGTGCCTTATTCCTTATATAAAAAACACCTATGAATACCTTCTTGAGAAGGGTATAGACGATGATATTATATCGGCTACGGTGCGTCAATACGAGGAATGCGTTTTCATTTACGAGAAACGCTTTGACCATCTTGGAATGAACAAGAGATATTTCGACTGGCTTCAGCATTACGTAGATTGCGAGATTCTTAATATAAACAGACTCCGCTTTGAAATACATACGTTCAGCGAG
>JAGBUD010000080.1 GCA_017630995.1 Clostridia bacterium | reverse complement strand
TCGATAGAAAGAGCCTTTAGGTCGGACAAAAACTTGCGCGCCTTATCGCTTTTTTCACCATTCCAACCGCACATTGCGGCAATCTCCTTAATCGGAGTTATGGAGGATATATTCATAACGGAAAAATGCGCGGAGGCAAAATCGCACAGGGTGTCCTTTCCGACGCCGCCCGCACCGTTTATTACCATAACGAGTTTTTTCATAAAGTCAACCCCCACTGAAATTATGTACTCATTAAGTATATCATAGGCAAGAGAAAAAAGCAAGGGATTTGGCGCTCTTATTTTTGATTATTTTGTGTTTCCTATTTACTTTTTGATATTTTTGGATTATAATGGATTTGATAAGCTAACACACAAAAATCCGAGAGGGATAATATGGAAAAAAAGTTTTTCGGTGCCCTTGCAGACGGCACGCAAATATATTCTTACACGATAAATAACGGCAACGTTTTTGCCGAGATAATAACCTACGGCGCAGCGGTGCGTAAGTTTGGATTTTCTGACGATACGTCGCGCTCATACGTCGGCTCCTTTGACACGATTGAGGACTATATGCTCGACGACTCCTATCAGGGCGCGATTGTCGGCAGAATTGCAAACAGAGTTGAAAACGCGACGTTCACAATAGACGGAATTACCTACAATCTTACAAAAAACGACGGTGAAAATTCACTGCACGGCGGCGGTGTTGGCTTTAACAGAAAAGCTTGGCGCGTTACCGACGTCAGCGACACCTCGATTACACTCAACTACCTTTCCCCCGACGGAGAGGAGGGATACCCCGCAAATCTCGACATTTTCGTTACCTACTCGCTTTTTGGACACGCGATTTTGATAGAATACAAGGCTACCCCAGACAAGAAAACTCCGATAGCGCTGACCAATCACTCCTTTTTCAACGTTGACGGATTTGGCGGAACTGTTCACGACCAAAAAATACAGATTTTTGCCGATAGCTACAGCAAGGTTAACGCAAAAAGAATTCCCACGGGTGAGCACCCCCTCGTTGACGGAACGGTTCTTGATTTGAGAGCGCCGCGCCGCATAGGCGACGCGATAGTGGGCGATTTTTCGGGATATGACCATAACTACGTTCTCTCCCCCACACAATTTGAGACCTTCAACGGAAAAAGGCTCGGACTTGCGGCATGCGTTTTTGGTAAGGCGGTCAAGCTTTCGGCATTCACCGATATGAAGAATATGCAATTTTACAGCGGAAATTTTCTCGGAAACGGCAGAAATTTTGCGGGAAATATAAAGCAGGTGCGCCACGCAGCATTATGCCTTGAAACACAGACGGAGCCGAATGCGGTTAACCGCGGAATCGGAATCTACGACAAGGGCGAGGTCTACACGCATAACACCGCCTACAGAATCGAAAAGACGGAGGAATGCAGCAAATGACGGTTCGTATGCTGGGAACGGGATACGGCGAATGTAAAACGAAGAAAAAGAACTCCAAGGATTACCGAAAAAGCGGCGGCGTTCTCATTGACGACACAATACTCGTGGACGCGCCTCTCGATATATTCGAGGTTGCGGAGGAGCTTGGTTTTTCCGACCTGCTCTCCAAGGTTACCGACGTTATTATCTCACATTCTCACCCCGCCCACTTTTCATCAGAGGCGCTTGCGCGCCTTTCGCAGAAGCGAAATATCAACGTTTTTGCGACACGGGCTGTGCTTTCAGCCATAACCGACGCTCCTAGGCTCGCACTTTTTGAAATTTCGCCATTCACCAAAATTTCGGTTAGAGAATATGAGGTGCTTTCTCTGCCGACAAATCATAAAACAGAAAATTTAGAGGAGCAGTGCCTTAATTTTCTCTTTTTGGGAAAGAAAAACCTCTTTTACGGTCTTGACGGCGGCTGGATAAATTACGGTGCTTTTCAGGTGCTCAAAACAACGACGCTAGACGTTGCTATCTTCGACGCGGCGCTCGACACCTCACCCCCCACCGAGAAAAATCTTTTTCATAACGACGTTTACACCGTGGCAAGAATTAAGGATATTTTAGTTTCATCAAAAATAGCCTCGCCCGACGCGCGATTCATTCTTTCGCATATCCCCTCGTCAAGAAAACGCGCAATGCACGACGAGCTTTTGCCGATAGCAAAGGAAAACGGACTTACCCTTGCTTACGACGGATATTTTGCAAGAATTTAATTTTATAAGGAGATACAAGATGATACTCACAAACGCAAGACTCATACTTGAGGACGGAATACAAGAAGGCTCCGTTTGCATTGAGGACGGAAAAATAGCTTGGATTTCGGGCTGTAATTTTGAAGACGGAATAGATGTTGGCGGCAGACTTATTGCCCCCGGATTTGTTGATATACATTGCCACGGAAGCGGAGAATATTGGCACTTTGACCACCCCGCTGAAGCTGCGGCTTGGCATCTTGAGGCGGGCACTACCTCGCTTCTCTGCTCTATGTGGAGAAATGCGGGCACGTATTCTTTCGAAAAGGCTGTTGAAAACGTAAAGAATGCAATGGGCCCCGGCAGCAACATTCGCGGCGTACATATGGAAGCGCCCTACGTTGACCCCAATTTCGGAAGCGAGCACGGAAAAAGCTGGCCCATAAACCGCGAAGAATACCTCAACCTTATGAAAATCGGTAAAGGAATAATCAAGCAGTGGTGCTTTGACCCGATGCTTGAGGGCGCGGAAGAATTTGCAAAAACTGCGCAGATGGAAAACATCAAGCTTGCGGTTTGCTATTCAAAGGCTTCGCCCGACCTTCTTACCTACTACCTCAAATACGGACTCCGCATCGGCGGTCACATTCTCTGCGCTACGAGCGAGCCGAAAACCATGTTTGGCGGTACGCGCGAGCCCGGCTCCGACCAATTCGTTCTTACCGAGGATAAAATGATAGCCGAGGTTATTGCGGACTCTCTTGGCGGTCACGTTCGTCCTTGGTATTTAAAGCTTATATACAAGTGCAAGGGTGCCGAGGGTATCGCACTTGTCAGCGACTGCTGCGCGGGCGGAGAAACAATGGGCTCCGACGTTAACATTATCAACGGTGCACTTTACGGAAGCCGCCTTACCCTTGCGGTTGCAATAAAGAATATGCGCAAGCACACGGGTGCGCCCATCTGCGACATAATAAAGATGGTTACCTCAACACCCGCAAAGGCAATCGGAATCTTCTCCGAGCGCGGCTCTATCGAGCCGGGCAAGGCAGCCGACCTCGTCGTTCTTGACGATGACTTAAACGTTCTCGGCGTTATGCTAGAGGGAAATATGGTGCGCCAAGATTTCTGATTTCTCGCTTCTTGCGCCGCTCTCCCCTGTTTTTTAAAAAAATTTCTCAAATATTCTAAAACCTCTTGAAAAAAATATTCCTCTGTGGTATAATAGCAAGGTCAGCACGGAAATCCGTAATGCTGATTTTGAAAAACAGAATACGCAGAGGTATCGAAGTGGTCATAACGGGGCTGACTCGAAATCAGTTTGTGCCAAAAGCACACGAGGGTTCGAATCCCTCCCTCTGCGCCAAAAATGCAGTTACACCATTCGGTGTGACTGCATTTTTCTTTTGAGCGCAGAGGGAGGGTCGAATCCTCGTTCGCGCAGCGAAACGAGGGCTTCGGGTACCGCGTGAGCGGTGCTCGGCGTTTGCGTGGGAATACCCTTTCCCCAGCCACTAACCTTTTCGACCAGAACAAATTTCCCGCACGCTAGCCGTATCCCTCACATTCTACTCTTCGCGAGTGTCCTTATTTTTTCTTTTGACGCAGTCAGTCGGTCTTCTCACAAAAACTATCTTACGATCCGCTTGCAAGAGCCACACCGATTGCCTTTGCACTGTCGAGTTTACTGCCCGCATCAAGGTAGCTATAAATATTTAGGGATAAATGTACATATTCATGCACATTATATCGGGGTTTTACTCATCTGGGCAGTTTTTTAAGAAAAATTCGAGTCTTCTTTGTCTTATGCGGTGTAATTTTTGGTCATTGGAAAGAGAAAAACGGTGAGCATTTCTGCCCACCGTGTAGTGTTAGTTTTGCATAGCAAGTTTGTATCTCGCAAGGACGTACTCCTTAATTTCCTTCGTCTTTACCTTCATATTTATTTTC
>JAGBUD010000079.1 GCA_017630995.1 Clostridia bacterium | reverse complement strand
GCGGGAAGATTTGAAAAGGCACTTGATAAAGGTGCGGACGACTTTAATTCTTCCATTCACTTTGACAAAAAAATGTATGCTCACGATATTAGAGGTTCAATCGAGCATGCAAATATGCTTTGTTCGGTTGGAATTCTTACCCCCGACGAGCTTAAAGCAATAACCGACGGACTTTGCACGATACTTGACGATTTGAATTCAGGTGCCCTCACGTTTGACGAAAATGCAGAGGACATTCATATGTTCGTTGAAGCAACGCTCACCGCAAGAATAGGTGATGCGGGCAAAAAGCTTCACACGGCAAGAAGCCGCAACGACCAAGTTGCGCTTGACCTTCGTCTTTACATGCGTGACAAGGCTGAAGAAATCATTTCTCTTCTCAAGGATCTCACCCAAACGGTTCTTCAAAAGGCAAAGGAAAATACCGATGCTATAATGCCCGGGTATACCCACCTGCAGCGCGCTCAACCGATAACCTTTGCACAGCATCTGCTTGCATACTGCATGATGTTTTCAAGGGATATCACGAGAATTTCTGACGCTATAAAGAGAATGAATTATTCTCCCCTCGGAAGCGCCGCACTTGCGGGAACAACCTATCCCATTGACAGAGATATGGTTGCAAAGAGCCTCGGGTTCGATGGAGTTACGATGAATTCTATCGACGGAGTTTCGGACAGAGATTATTGCATTGAGCTTGAAGCGGCTTTTGCAACTGTGATGATGCACCTTTCAAGATTCTCGGAGGAAATAATACTTTGGTCCAGCTGGGAATTCAAGTTTGTTGAGCTTGACGACGCCTACACAACAGGCTCGTCAATAATGCCGCAAAAGAAGAATCCCGATATGGCAGAGCTTGTTAGAGGAAAAACGGGCAGAGTTTACGGTGACCTTATGGCAACACTCACTATGCTCAAGGGTATTCCCCTCGCCTACAACAAGGATATGCAAGAGGACAAGGAAGCTATATTCGACTCGGTTGAAACCGTCAAAAAATGTATTGAGGTCTTCATTCCGATGATAGCAACCATGGTTCCCCTCAAGGAAAATATGTATGCTGCGGCAAAACGCGGATTCATCAACGCAACCGACCTTGCAGACTATCTCACAAAGAGAGGTCTTCCTTTCCGCACGGCTTACAAAATCGTTGGAACGATTGTTGGAAGATGTGTTAAGGACGGACTCACCCTCGATGAATTGAAGCTTGAAGAATACAAGGAGTATTCGGAAATCTTCGACACCGATTTGTACACCGAGATATCCCTTGAAACCTGCGTAGGAAAAAGAATTTCAAAGGGCTCCACGGGATACGCGTCCGTAAACGAGCAGATTGCTTTTGTTGAAAATTTTTTAAATAATTAAAAACAAAGCTAAAAAAGGCGAGGAAATCCTCGCCTTTTTTTCTTTTTATGAAATTTTCGTTCCTATTTTTACTACACATACGTGCGAGCTGTGTGGATAAAATAAGTTCAGTAAATTCTATGAGGTTTTTGAAATGAAAAATATAACGAAAAAAGCGGGCTCGTTAGTATTCATTTTGGTTTTCACACTTTCATTCTTTACACCGAGCGCGAATTCTGGCGAAAAATCCTACGAAAAACGCAACACGGGTGCCGCCGAAACGTTTTCTTCCTTAAATTATACAGATACACTTTACAAAGACGGAGCGAAAATTTCCTCTCGTTTTTTAGAATTGCTTTTCAACAAAAAAGCAGGAGCGCCGCTAATGCTTTGTCCAAGCGGAGAAGCATTCGGAATTTTAATTAAAGAGGATGGTGTTACTGTTTGCAGCACCGAATCGTGCGAGCTTGAAATCGGTGACAAAATAATAAAAATCGGCTCTACCCCTTGCTACGAAAGCGAAGAGGTTTACGAAGCCGTGCGTCAATCAGGCGGCGCGCCCTTGAAAATGACGGTTATACGAAATGGAAATGAAATTTTCGTGACTGCAACTCCGAAATATAAGGACGGTGAATATCGCCTCGGCATTACTCTGCGCTCGCAGAGCGCGGGAATAGGAACAATGACGTTTTATGACCCGCACACCCTCTCTTTCGGTGGGCTAGGGCATGCAGTATCAGACGCAGAAAGCGGCTCACCCGTGTCACTTAAATCGGGAATTGCGTGCAACGTTTTGCTCGGCAGCTGCAAAAAAGGCGAGCCTGGGCGCGCTGGCGAGCTTTCGGGAATTTTGGGCAGAAGCTCCCTTGGCAGCATAGCAAGAAACACAGAGTGCGGAATCTTTGGAAAGCTTGAAAAATCCCCCGAAACCGAAAGAACACCCCTACCCGTTGCGCAAAAATTCGAGGTCAAATGCGGAGAGGCAGAAATCGTATCAACCGTAAAAAACGGAAAAACCGCCACCTACAAAATAGAAATAACGGAAATCGACCCCTCGTCCCAAACGTCAAAATCATTTAAAATAAAGGTCACCGACCCCGCCCTCATTGCCTTAACGGGCGGCATTGTCCGTGGAATGAGCGGCAGCCCCATAATCCAAGACGGTAAGCTCGTCGGCGCGGTAACGCACGTCATGGTAGCTGACCCTACGGAAGGTTATGGAATTTTTATTGAAAATATGCTAAGTGCGGCAGAGATGCCGATGGAAAAGGCGGCGTAATTTAATCAAAACGCGAAGTTAAAAGCAAAAATTGAGAGGGGTACCAAGCTTAGTTGGCATCCCTCTCGTTTTCGGTTTACGCCTTCATTTTCTTAATATATTCCCTCGGG
>JAGBUD010000008.1 GCA_017630995.1 Clostridia bacterium | reverse complement strand
TTGTATCAGTGTTCGCTTCCCAGCTAGCATTGATATTGGTGTCTTTTGTTATCGGTGCGGCAAAGTCGTAATCCCACGAAACAAGAGTATAACCGGCTCTTGTAATTTCGGGTGCTTCAATAAGCGAATCTTCCTCAACCGTTATACTATCAACCGCAGTTCCACCATTGGAATTAAAGGTTACCTCATACATAGGTCTGCGTCTGATTGTTACGATACAAATGTTGGTTGGCTCGTTATTTATGTATTCGGTAACGTAAACGGTATTATCGCCAACGTTAAGCGATAACGTTTTTGTTGTAATTACATCTCCGCCGTCAAGCTTATACGATACAACGTACGTTGCACCGCCAACAGTTACGACTTCTCCAATAAACGAGTAAATTTCAGTATCATTTGAAACCTTGCCATAAACATTATTTCCGTTGACCGTCAACGTATTAAATTTGATTCCGACAGCTTTGTTTATAACGTATCCGCAAACGGCACAAACCTCGTCATTCTCAACGGTTGCCGCCCCCGAGGATACGTGCGTTGCTTCGTCCTTCTTTTCTCCACATATACATTCATAATAGTGGTGCGTAGAATCAAAGATTAAATTTTCGGAATAACAGTGATCGAGTGCATCGACGTAATTATCTACATAGGTATGGCCACAATCATTACACGTGTAGGTTGTATATCCTCTTTCCGTGCATGTCGGCGCGGTAACGCTTGAACTTGCGTTTTCGTGTTTACATTCACCGCAAGACGCAAAAGTCAATACTATCGCGGCGGTTAATGCAATAACAGATATCAAAGTAAGAAATTTTTTCATTGAAAATCCTCCTTGAAGATGCTTTAAATCGTTATTACTTTTAATTATAGCACTGTGAATTGAAAATGTAAATATTTAGGGGAAATTTTATTTCTAATATTTAAAGGTTAAAGGAGAGGAGCAAAAATATAAAAAAACAGCGGTGATAGCACAAGGCTATCACCGCTGCGAATATGTAATTTTAACTTGCTGAATTAGAAGTTTTCGGGATAAACGCCCTTTGCTTTGAGGTCAGCAAATGCTTTTACAACGTCTTCCTTATCTTCTTTATAGGTAACGACGTACCACTTATCTGTGTTATCGAGCACCTTAACGTCTGCCTTGCCCTCACTGATGAGCTCGGAAACTATGGAGGGGAGGAAGAATTCGCACTTTTCGGGATTCTTCGGGATAGACTCGTCGAGGAACTTGGGGAATCTTTCCTTACATTCTTCGATATACGAGGGGGTAAAGCCCCAAAGGTTCATGGAAACGAGGGTTTCGGGGTCAAGGTCGGTAGTTACTCCGTCCTCGATGAAATAAATCTTTCCGTTTTCGGTGCCTATCTTGGTGCGCTCAACGATTTCGGTGAGCATTCCGTTTTCATCGGATGCGCAGATACCTCTTGAAACTGTGCCCTGCTCGGTTACGGTATTCTTAATACGGTAGCCAACCATCGCGTAGTGATACTTGCCCTCGTCGTTTGTATTCTTGAGGAAATCGTAAATCTTCATAAATGCGTTTGCTCCGTAGTAATCGTCCGCATTTATAACCGCAAAGGGAGCGGTTACGGTGCCAAGGCAGCAAAGAATTGCGTGTGCGGTGCCCCAAGGCTTACGTCTTCCATCGGGAACAGAATATCCCTCGGGGAGCTTATCAAGCTCCTGATAAACGTATTTAACGTTGATATCCTTACCTGCGAGGTGGGGGTCAACAACGTCGCGGAAGTCCTTTTCGATTTCTTTCTTTATTATGAAGGTGAAATCGCGGAAGCCTGCGCGCATTGCGTCATAGATTGAGTAGTCGATTATGATATGACCTGCGGGGTCAACGGTGTCTATCTGCTTAAGTCCGCCGTATCTTGAGCCCATTCCAGCAGCCATTATTACGAGTTCGGGATTTTTCATATGCTTCTCCTATTTTGTATTTTATTATTCCAAAATTAAATTTTGATAGATTATGTTAAGTATAACATATACTTGCAAAAAAATCAAGGCTAATTTTGATGGATAGAAAAACGCAAAAAGTTATATTTTTTCTGTTCCGTCACGGAATAAAGCTTTGTTTTTTAACATTTTTCGCTATTTATCAAACTCTTTGGGGCGGAACACTTGAATTTAGGCAAAAAATAGTGTATAATAAATTGAAGTTTTTTAAAGGGGCAAAAATATGCGCGAGCTTGTTATAGGCAAAAACGACGCGGGGCAAAGGCTTGATAAATTCATTACAAAGACCCTTGACCTGCCGACGAGCCTTTTATATAAATCAATACGCACAAAGAAGATAAAGCTCAACAGAAAGCGCACGGAGGCAAACGTTATATTGAACGAGGGCGACACCGTTCAATGCTTTCTTGCAGAGGAGTTTTTTGAGAAAAAGGTGGAGAGCTCCTCGTTTTCGCGGATAACGCCGAAGATTTCGGTTATTTACGAGGACGAAAACATAATGCTCGTTGACAAGCGCCCCGGCGTTTCTGTTCACGAGGACGAAAACGGCTCGACATCCACGCTGATAACTCATATTCAGGCGTATTTATATCAGAACGGAGAATATGACCCCGAAAGCGAGCAGAGCTTTGCTCCCGCGCTTTGCAACAGAATTGACCGAAACACAGGCGGAATAGTTATTGCGGCAAAGAATGCGGAGGCGCTGCGCGTTATGAACGAGAAAATCAAGGAAAGAGAGATTGACAAGTTCTATCTCGCCGCAATCCACGGGATACCGAAAAAGAGCGAGGACACCCTTTACGGCTATCTTTTAAAGGACGACAAGAACAATATCGTTCGCGTTTACGACAAAAATCCGCCCAAGGCGGCAAAGAACATAATCACAAAATACAAGGTGATAGCGAAGAAGCAAAGCAGCGCTCTTATTGAGGTTGAGCTTCTTACGGGAAGAACACATCAAATCCGCGCTCATATGGCGCACATCGGGCACCCACTCATTGGTGACGGAAAATACGGCATAAACAAGGATGACCGCGCAAAAGGATATAAATATCAAGCGCTTTATTCCTACAAGCTACGCTTTTCCTTTAAGGGTGAGCCAACCGCGCTCGATTACCTTAACGGCAAGGAATTTGCAATTTCAAAAAACGAGATATATTTTGCAAAGGAATACTTTTAAAAAACACAAAAAGCACGGTGTAAAAACCGTGCTTTTTGTGTTTTTCAAATCAAAGCTGAAGTGTTGCAAGCTCAAGCGATGCAAGCGCAAGCTCATACGTCTTATCACCGTAGATAATCTTTACGTTGATAGGCATATCGTAATCGGTATTAAGGAGATACATCTTATTGCCCTCGTATACTGCATAGCGAAGTCTGTCACTTGAAAGAACGCGGATATCCGAGCTTGTTACGTTGCTTCTTGAAATCATTTCGCGTGCAACTGCGCGATAAAGGGGATAAAGCATGGGATTTCCCGGATAGTTTGTGCTTGTTATAAGGGTTGCAACGCCATCGCCAACCTTGTTCTCTATCACCGCGGGAGCGATAGATGCAGACTTGACGAACGTGTTATTGATAAGGGCGGTTTCGTTACCCGTGGTTATTTCAAATTTTGCGTAATCAGCATATCCCGAGGCGTATATGGGGTCGCCCGCAAGGCTGATAGAGCCCGGATACTGAAGATTTGAGTTAACCGAGGTGTAATTAAACTTAACGCCGTTGTTGCTCTTAAAGGTTTCGCCCGTGAAGCGTGCTCCGAAGAGCTTTTCAAGCTTTTCGTTCGAGGGCATAATAAGCTCGCCCGCGCGCTTTACGCTGTAATTGAGGTGAGCTGCGCTCATAAGAAGATTTCCGCCGCGCTTTACGTACTCATAGAGCTTATCCATATTCTCATCGGTCATAGAGTTCCAGCCAAGGAATATGAGATAATCGTAACGGGAGAGCTTTTCTACGGGAGCCTCGATGGGAACGATATCGTACATACCGTATGCGGGGGTTGCGGAAAAATCGTTATCACCGAAGTTTGCGATGTCCTCCCACGTTCTCTTAACGCCTATCTCGGTGAGGAATCTCCAAGAATGCTCTGCTTCGTTATGACCCCATTCCTCGCCCTCAAACTGATTCCAGACGTAGCTGCCGCCCCAGCCACCCCACGCATCGTGGAGTCCGGAAACGAATGCAACCTTTACGCGAGGTCCGCCAACGGGACGCTCGTCCTTTTTTATGTATTCCATCATATCGGAAAGAACTCTGCGATAATCCTCGCAGATTTCGGAATCCGCCTCAAATCTATGTCCGTACGATGCGATAAGCTCGTCGCCGCTTTCAAGGCAGAATGCCTGCGTTCCCGCAAGGTATGCGTACTTATATGCAAGCTCGAGTCTTTTTCTTTTAAGGGGGTCATCGTGGCGCATTCCGCCATACCATTCGTGAGCAACATACGTTCCCCACATTTTAGAATCGAAGGCTCTTGCCATTCCGCGAAGAGAGGAAACGAGCTGGTCGGGGCTTCCGCACATAAGCTCAAGCATGGGAATGGTTACGCCTGCCTCTGCGTTGTACTTATTAAGTCCAGTTGCTTCAACGGAAACCACGTCGGGCACTCCAAGCTCTCTATCTATCTCGATAAGCTTTGATACCTCGTTTACGTATCCCTCGTGAGCCGCCTTCATATCGGCATGCTTTCTCGTTCCTATCTTGGTATCCCAATTCTTATGGTTTGCATTGAGGTAGTATCCCGGCCACTTGCAAGCAACCGAGCTTCCCGTTTCGCCTATCATATCACCGACAAAATACTTGCCCGCAATTCTCTTCATTTCGGAAACGGTTTCCTTTTCAAGATGAGTTACCTTTCCGTCCGGTGCGTTCTGAATTGTGTAAAGAAATACGAAATACACCTCGTTTTCAGCAAGGTACTGCGCCCACTCGATAAAGTAATGCTGGGGGATATCTACCGTTCTTCTCGGTCTTATGGTAACGAAGTTATAGCCGGGCTTTATAACTCTCTCGTAAATTTCGTTTTTGATTTCCTCGGTAACAAAGGAATGCTCACCTATGTGTATACCGTTAAGGACAACGTCTCTTTCCATTTTGGTTTTCTCCTATTGATTTTAGAGTATTTTTTATTTGTTTCCCGTTGAGCCAAATCCGCCTTCGCCGCGTCCCGTTTCGCTCAAATCCTGCACCTCGCAAAATTCCGCCTTTAAGAACGGAACTATCGAGATTTGCGCTACACGCTCCCCGCCCTCTACCGTTTGCGGTGCTGACGATTGATTATAAAGCGCAACCATTATCTCTCCGCGATAGTCGCTATCGATAACTCCGACCTTGTTTGCGGGAGCAAGTCCGCGCTTTGTGGCAAGACCGCTTCTCGCAAATATAAGCCCGACGTAGCCCTCGGGAATTTCAAGGGCTATGCCCGTGTGAATTAATTTGGTTTCCCCCGGAAGAATCGCTACCTCTTCCGTGCGAAGATTATAGAGGTCGGCGCCTGCGGCAAACTCTGTTGCGTAGGCGGGTGGAGTTGCTCCGTCGTTTAGTATTTTATAATTAAGCTTCACTGCTCCGTCTCCTTTAATTTTTGTTTTAAGAAGGCACCCGTGTATGATTTTTCGCACTTTGCAACCTCCTCGGGAGTTCCCGTTGCAACGAGGGTTCCGCCTCCGTCACCGCCCTCGGGTCCGAGGTCGATAATATAGTCTGCGGTTTTTATGAGGTCTAGGTTATGCTCTATTACAACGACTGTGTTTCCGTTATCGGCAAGACGCTGCAAGATTGTTACAAGCTTTGACACGTCCTCCGAATGAAGACCCGTTGTCGGCTCGTCGAGAATGTATATCGTTTTTCCCGTCGAGCGCTTTGCAAGCTCGGTTGCAAGCTTGACTCTTTGAGCCTCTCCTCCCGAAAGCGTTGTTGAGGACTGACCGATTTTGATATATCCGAGTCCGACCTCAAAAAGAGTTGTGAGTTTTTTCTGAATTTGGGGAAGTCCGTCAAAGAAGCTTATTCCCTCCTCAACCGACATTTCGAGAACGTCGTAAATGTTTTTGCCCTTATACTTTACGTCGAGGGTATCTCTGTTATATCTTTTGCCGTGGCATACGTCGCACTTGACGTAAACGTCGGGCAAGAAATTCATTTCTATGCACTTAACGCCGTCTCCCTCGCAGGCCTCACATCTTCCACCCTTAACGTTAAAGGAGAATCTGCCCGCGTCAAATCCCTTTGCCTTTGCGTCCTTGGTTTTTGCAAATAGGTTTCTTATATCGGTGAAAAGTCCCGTGTAGGTTGCAGGGTTTGAGCGAGGTGTTCTGCCTATCGGGCTTTGGTCGATTGCTATGACCTTATCGAGATATTCGAGTCCGCGAATTTCCTTGACCTTTCCGGGATAGGTTATCGCGCGGTTAAGCTCCTTTGCCAAGGTTCTGTATAAAACGGAATTGATGAGAGAGGATTTTCCGCTTCCCGACACACCGGTTACGGCAATAAACGTTCCGAGAGGAAAATCGACCGAGAGCTTTTTGAGGTTATTCTCCTCTGCCTCGATAACGCTTATAAAATTACCGTTTCCGCGTCTTCTCTCGCGTGGCACGGGGATTCTCTTTCTTCCGGAAAGGTAGGCACCCGTGATAGATTTTTCGCATTTTGCGACCTCGGCGGGAGAGCCTACGGCAACGACCTCGCCACCGTGAATACCCGCACCGGGACCGATATCAACAATGAAGTCCGCGGCGTTCATCGTGTCCTCGTCGTGCTCGACGACAACGACCGTGTTTCCTATATCGCGCAGATTTTTAAGCGTTTCTATAAGCTTTCCGTTATCCCTTTGGTGAAGTCCGATGCTCGGCTCGTCGAGGATATAAAGCACTCCCGTGAGCGCGGAGCCAATCTGCGTTGCAAGTCTTATTCTTTGCGCTTCTCCGCCCGAAAGGGTGCCTGCGGTTCTTGCAAGATTCAAGTAATCAAGACCGACGCGCATAAGAAAATTGAGTCTTGCCTTTATTTCCTTTAAGACCTCTTTTGCGATTTTCGCTTCGTTTTCCGTGAGAACAAGTCCCTCAACGAAGCTATACATTTTATCTACCGAGAGGCGACAGATTTCGTCAATATTAAGACCGCCAACGGTTACGGCGAGAACCATATCCGAGAGCCTTGCGCCCTTGCACTTGGGGCAAGCAATCTCCTCGACGAACTCTTGATAATAGTCGCCGCCCATCATTTTCATTCTTTTTTCGATTATGCGGATTATACCGTCAAAGGTAGTATACTG
>JAGBUD010000078.1 GCA_017630995.1 Clostridia bacterium | reverse complement strand
TCGCTTGAAGAAAGCGCAACTCGCGATGCGGCTTCGTCGATGAGGTCGATTGCCTTATCGGGCAAAAACCTATCGGTTATATATCTCTCGGACATAACAACAGCCGCTCTTGCAACCTCGTTGGATATCTTGGTAAGATGATAGCTCTCGTAATACTTCTTTATACCGAGAATAACTTGCACAGTTTCGTCTATCGACGGCTCGTTTACCATTACGGGCTGAAATCTGCGCTCAAGGGCACTGTCTTTTTCGATATATTTGCGGTATTCTTTAAGTGTAGTTGCACCGATAACCTGAATCTCGCCTCTTGAAAGGGCGGGCTTCAATATATTTGCGGCGCTCATACTGCCCTCCGAATCGCCCGCGCTGACTATCGTATGAACCTCGTCTATCATAAGAATGATGTTTCCCGCATTCTTGACCTCTTTGATAAGTCCGAGAATTCTCGATTCGAACTGTCCTCTGAATTGCGTTCCCGCAACGAGAGCCGTTAAATCAAGGAGCCAAATTTCAGCATCTGCAAGCTTTTCGGGAACGTTTTTATCAACAATTCTCTGCGCCAAAGCCTCTGCAATTGCAGTTTTTCCGACACCGGGCTCACCTATAAGACAAGGGTTATTCTTCTGGCGGCGACAAAGAATCTGTATAACTCGTTCAAGCTCTCTGCCTCTGCCGACAATTCTGTCGGTGTTTCCGCTTCTTGCCTTCTCTGTCAAATCGGTGCAATAAGCGCGCAAGAGCTTCTTTTCGTCCTCTGCCTTTTCGTTCTTTTTTTCTTTTTTACTTTTTTTATCATTACCCTGCTTTGCGGAATTATTGCTCATAGGAATGCCAAATCCCGAAAACAGCTTTTGGAAATCAATCGCGGGAGCGCCACCGTCGGTCAAAGAGTCCTCGCCATCGCTTTCGATGGGAGAGAGCATTCCGTCAACCTCCTCGGTCATTCCCTCGAGTTCTTCCTCGTTTATACCCATATTTTTTAGAATATCGTCAACGGGCTTTATGCCAAGCTCTTTTGCGCAGACAAGGCAAATTCCCTCGTTGATGGTTTCGTTATTTTCAATTCGAGTAACAAAGACCATCGCGGGTCTTTTTTTACATCTCGCACATTTCTGAATTCTCATTTATAACCTTTCTTATAAAACGGGCTAATCGCAATATCACAGCATAAAAAGCTCGGATAAAATACGAATAGCCCGAATATCAATTTAAATCAAAAACTGAGCAACAAATCAACCGGGTTCAAGCTTTTAAAGAATGAGTAAATAAATCCGCCGTTAAACTCCTGCACCCACGCGTAAGATTCAAAAAGCGGCAAATGAATAACAAATTCAAATGCAACGGTGAAAATCCAAATAAGCGCCAATGCGGCAAAGGTATTGAAAACACATCCGAGAATCTTATTCGGCAAGCTGAGAAATCCGTCGTCGAATACGGAGTTCAAAAGCGAGAACAAAACCGAGAGCAAAAGCTTTGATAAGAAATAAAGCACTACAAACGTCACGATAAGCGACAGAATGTAAATCAACGGCAACGCAAGCGTATCAACGAGAGATTCGATAATACTTTCGGGCGAGAGCGCTGAGGCATCTATATCAAGCAGTGTTGCGGCGAATTTTAAAATTGTTGGGATTTCTTCAAGGGCGGTTTCGGGAGTCAAATTAGGATAATTTTGAATCAAATAGCTCTTAATTTGATTTGAAACGGGGGCACCGATAAGCGGAACCAAAACGTTCTTTGCAATCGGGTTGCAAAGCCAAGCAGAAATCGCAACCGAAAGGCAAAACTTAATAGGTTTTGCTATTATTTTTACAAATCCAAGCTTAATTCCGAGGAAAATTCCGACAAGAACAACCACTACAATTAACGCATCAATAACAATATCAAGAATCATTCATATCACCTCGCAATCAACTTCACATATATTATATACTTTAGAAAAATCAAAGTCAATATATAAATTTTAAATTATTTTATAACGACGTTATTCTCTCCGAAAACGTTTTTCAGTCTTGCAAAAACCTTTTCCGTGGGGTCGATAAACGCGTCCGTCAGAGCGCTATATCTTTTTGTCGAGCAGTCGAAAACAACGACCTTTGCTTTGCCCGGGTTTAGAAGTGCCATTCGGGTAAGCGTGGGTATTTTTGCGTCGGAAAGTGAGGAAACCTTAACGTAAACCGTAACGTCCTTCTCTTTTTCCTTTGGGGCAGCTTCTTGGTCAAAATCGGTATTACTCGAAAGAGGCGAAAGCGAAGAAAGGAGCAATCTGACCTCATCACCGTCCTCAAAGGAAAGCGAGCCCTCAACGGCGACCGCGTTTTCCACAAAAATATCCTTTTGAAAAAGCTTGTACTGTCTTGAGAAGACAATAACCTCGATTTCACCGTATCTGTCCTCAAGGGTTATAAACGCCATTGTTTCGCCGTTTTTGATAACTTTTGTCTTTTTTGCGGTAATTATTCCAACAAGCTTTACGTTTTGCTTGTCCTGATACTTTTTCTCGCCCGAAAATTCAAAATTCTCGGCTTCCTCAAGAATATCTGATATTCTCTCGGGAGAAATACTTTCCGCGTGCAAGGAATAATTATCTATCATATGTCCCGAAAAATACATTCCCGAGCATTCCTTTTCAAGCATCAAAAGCTCGCGAAGCGTATATTCGGGCACCTCGGGATATTCAAATGACTGAACACTCGGCTCATCGTCTTGAATCGAGAGTGAGAACATATCGATTTGCCCCGAAATGTTGTTTCTGCTCTTGTTATGCTCGTGGTCTATAATCGACTCATAGGACGCAATCAATGCGCTTCTATGAACACCGAGGGCGTCGAAAACACCGCATTTTATAAGGGCTTCAACCGTTCTCTTGTTC
>JAGBUD010000077.1 GCA_017630995.1 Clostridia bacterium | reverse complement strand
TAAGACCTATACCATTATTCCCGACCAGATTGAAGCAGGTACTTACATGGTAGCTGCTGCAACTGTGGGAGGCACGGTAAAGATATCCAACGTCATCCCCAAGCATCTTGAGACCATTGCCGCAAAGATCGAAGAGTGCGGAGCTTCCGTAAAGGAAGGCGACGACTACGTTATAGTATCCAGAGATAGAAAAGTAAGACTTAAGAAGAACAATATCAAGACTCTTCCCTATCCCGGATTCCCCACAGATATGCAGCCTCAGATAACCACCATGCTTTGTCTGGCTGAAGGCACTTCCATCGTTACCGAAGGTGTTTGGGATCACAGATTCAGATATATTGACGAGCTGAGACGCATGGGTGCAAAAGCAGAGGTAGACGGCAGAGTATGCGTCGTAGAAGGCGTTGAAAAACTGCAGGGCACCGCAGTAAACGCTTGTGACCTCAGGGCTGGTGTGGCGCTGGTCATCGCTGGTCTCTGCGCCGAAGGTATAACCGAAGTCGGTAATATAAAACACGTTGAAAGAGGATACGAAGATCTGGTCGAAAAGCTCCGCTCACTGGGAGCCGCTATCCAGAAAGTGTCCGATGACACGGCACCGGTATCCGAAGATACACAGAAAATAGGCTAAAAACAGAAAGGCCCAAATGAGATACCTGGTTTGGGCTTTTACTTTTTATAAAAAGAAACGGACATACCACATGGACATAAACGTTTGTACTCTATTCAGTGGAAGCAGCGCCAACTGTACCTTTATAGGTATTGACGGCAGAGGTATCCTTATCGATGCAGGCGGTGGCGTAAAAAAAACAGAGGCTGCCCTTAATAGTATAGGAACGTCCCTGAAAAATATCGATGCGGTTTTCATCACCCACGAACATAGCGACCATATCCTCGGGCTGAAGACCATACTTAAGCACTATGATATTCCTATTCTTGCAAATTCAAGAACTCTTGATGCCATAGAGAGATCCATACCCGAGATCGACACTGACTATTTCAGATGTATGCCCACGGGCGCAACAGCGGTCAAGGATAGTTTTGAGATCGCATCAATCAAGACATCTCACGATGCGTCTGAAAGCGTATGCTATCTTATAAAAACAGAAAAGGGCAATATCGGAGTCATAACCGACCTTGGAGAATATAACGACGAGATACTGGCTGCGGCAAGCGGTTGTAAGTCGCTTATACTTGAAGCAAACCATGACGTCGATATGCTTGTGAACGGAGTATACCCCCCTATGCTGAAAAAACGTGTGGGCGGTCCTCACGGCCATCTTTCAAACATTCAGTCGGGAGAGTTACTCTCATCGGTATGCAGGAAGGGTATAAAAAACGTCATCCTTTCCCATCTTAGTCTTGAAAACAACACTCCCGTTCTTGCCCTCGATACGATCACGGAAGCAGTAAAGAAAAGCGGCGCAACCGTTGAGGACGAGGAATACGAGCTCTTTATCCATCTTCTCACCTCAACTCATCAGATAAAGAATATAGACGACTATATTGACGGAAAAACCAAAATAAGCGCGGCGGCGGCAGAAAAGAAGGAAGCTCCCGCACAAAATGCAAAGGAGTCCGCACCCGCAGAAGCGCCCAAAAAGGCAGAGGAAAAGAAGCCCGCCCCCGCTCCCGCAGAAGCACCCAAAAAGGCAGAGGAAAAGAAGCCCGCTCCCGCACCTCAAGGCTCGGCAAATAATCAGAATAATCAAAACGGTGCAAGAGGCGGATTCCAGCCCCGCGATAACCGCGATAACAGAAATAATCAGAACCGCGACGCAAGAGGGGACAGAAATCAGCAGCCCAGATTTCAAAAGTATAACGACCGCCCGAGCGACGACCCGTTTGCAAAGCGCAGAGGCGACCTCAACCGCGCGGCAGAGGGCTTTAAGAGAGGCGGTGCACAGGGCGGATACGTAAATAATAACGGTAATCAGAATGCAAACGCAGGTCAGCAGAAGCCCGCTTTCCAAAAGCCTATTCAGCAGCCGCAGAAGCCTCTGCAGCAGCCCACCCAGCAGCCTGCGCAGAATCAGCAAACCGTTCGTCCCGCGCAGCAGGCGCAGCTTGAAAAGCAGCAGAAGCTTCAGAACGCGCAGCAGGACGCTATGCGTAAGCAGGAAAAGCCCGCTCCCAAAAAGGAAGAAAAGAAGCCCGCTCAAAAGCAGCAGTTCAAAACCATCACTCCCACTAACCGCACACCCGTTGAGGGCGGCGTAAACATCGGTGCGGAGTACACCGTTCAAACCCAGAAAACCCGCGTTGTCGATATGAGAACGTCAGACGTAAACCTCTCAAAGTACGACGACCACTATAACGACCAGTTCTACGCTATCGCAAACGGCACGGACACCAAGGCAACAAAGCAGAAGCTTAAAAAGCAGGATAACAGAGGCCAGAACGCGAAGAGCGCAAAGGATAAGGAAAGAGCAGCGCAAGAAAAAATTAAGAAGCTTGAGGCTGAAAGAGCAAGAAATAAGCAGCTCGAAATCACCGTTCCCGATGAAATCACCGTCGGAGAGCTTGCTCAAAGACTCAAGAAGACCTCTGCCGAGGTTATCAAAAAGCTTATGTTTATGGGCGAGATGAAAGGCGTTAACGACGTTATCGACTACGCAACCGCAGAGCTTATTGCAGATGAATTCGGCGCAAAGGTAACCAAAGAGGTTGTCGTTACAATTGAGGAAAAGCTCTTCACCGAGGCGGAGGACGCAGATGAAGATCTTGAAACCAGAGCACCCGTCGTTTGCGTTATGGGTCACGTTGACCACGGTAAGACCTCTATTCTTGACGCAATAAGACACACCAACGTTACAAAGGGTGAGGCAGGCGGAATCACGCAGGCAATCGGTGCTTACAGAGTAAAGGCAAACGGTCAGGATATCACGTTCCTTGACACTCCCGGTCACGAAGCGTTTACCGCAATGCGTATGAGAGGTGCAAAGTCCACGGATATCGCAATTCTCGTTGTTGCGGCAGACGACGGCGTTATGCCCCAGACCATAGAAGCAATCAATCACGCAAAGGCTGCGGGAATTGATATCATAGTTGCAATCAACAAAATGGATAAGCAGCACGCAAACCCCGATAACGTTCTCAATCAGCTCACCCAGTATGAGCTTGTTCCGGAGGAATGGGGCGGTGACGTTATCTGCGTTCCCGTTTCCGCTTTGACAGGTATGGGTATCAGCGACCTTCTCGAAAACGTGCTTCTCGTTGCAGAGGTCAAGGAGCTTAAAGCAAATCCCAAGAAGAGAGCTCGCGGTCTTGTAATCGAATCCAAGCTCGATAGAGGACGCGGCCCCGTTGCAACAGTTCTTATTCAGAACGGAACTCTCCATCAGGGAGATTACGTAATCGTCGGAAACGCAGTCGGCAGAGTGCGCGCAATGGTAGACGATAAGGGCAAGAACATCAAGGTGGCAGGTCCCTCCGTTCCCGTTGAAATAGTAGGTCTTGACGACGTTCCCCAGGCGGGTGACGAGCTTAACGCGGTTGAGGACGAAAAGATGGCGCGCAGCCTTGCAGACCAGCGCCGCGAAAAGCAAAGACAGGAAATTCTTGCCGCAAATGCAAGAGTTAACCTCGACGAGCTCTTCAGCCAGATTTCCGAGGGCACAAAGACCCTTAATATCATAGTAAAAGCAGACGTTGCAGGCTCTGCCGAAGCAGTAAAGGCTTCGCTTATCAAGCTTTCAAGCGAAGAGGTAAAGGTTTCGGTAATCCACAGCGCAGTCGGCGGTATCACAGAATCCGACGTTATGCTCGCTGCCGCGTCTAACGCAATTATCTGCGGATTCAACGTCCGTCCCGATAAAAACGCGCTTGATAGCGCGGAAAGAAACGGTGTTGACATCAGAACTCACCGCATTATCTATGAGATAATCGAGGAGGTCGAGGCGGCAATGAAGGGTATGCTCGCTCCCACCTATAAAGAGGTTCTTCTCGGACACGCAGAGGTTCGTCAAACCATTCGTGTGCCCAACGTGGGAACTATCGCGGGCTGCTATATCAGAAGCGGAAAGATAACCAGACAGTCGCAAATCAGAATCGTGCGCGACGGTATCGTTATATTTGAGGATAGCATATCCTCGCTCCGCCGCTTCAAAGATGACGTGCGCGAGGTAGCCGAGGGCTACGAGTGCGGTGTCGGACTTGATAAATTTAACGACATCAAGGAGGGCGACGTCCTCGAAGCATTCATAATGGAAGAGGTAAAGCGTTAATTCTTCCGTTTTAGCCTAAAGTAAATAAAAACTTACCGCCCGTGAGCAACAGCTCACGGGCGGATTTTTGCATTTTCGGTGAAAGATTGTTATTTGTTGGCGGTGAATTTTGGGGCTTTCGCTTGGCTGTTAGTCCTCGTTTAGCTTGTTGCGTATGTAATGGAATATATACTGCTGGTCGATTCCGGCATATTTGCCGAGGTCGGAGGCGGCAAGCTTGCCGCCGAAATATTCGTCTATCGCGCGGCGTATCCACACGTCAACGGGGAATGCCTCGAGGTTGTAGAAGCCGAAAAGGGCGGTGCAGGACGCGACTTTCAGACCAACGCCCAGAATTTTTGAAAGCTCTGCAACCGTGTAATCGTAAGAGCCTATTTCTTTGATTTTTTCAAGGTCAACCTCGCCCGTGGCAACCTTTTTTGCACAGTCGATTAGATATTTATATCTGAATCCGGGCTTTGAGGGTAGGAGAAGCTCGGGTTTTTTTAACACGTCGGAGGCTTTCGGAAAGGTGAAGCACCTGCCGCAGTTTTTGCATTTTTCGTCGCACGGGGGTGCTCCTTTTGCGTCTATCGGACATTTTTGAATGTCATTTTGTAAAGCAAGGTTTACACCGTATGCCGCCGAGATTTCGCGTATTATCTTCCTTATTCTCGGAATGTTATTGTTTTGCGAGATTATAAAAGAAAAGAGGGCTTCCCAAGCGTCTTGGCGCAGTATTGCAATTCCCGAGGCGCTTTCCGCCGCGCTTGTGAGAAAGGGGGAGGAATGGTGCGCGAGGATATCCGCCTTTATCTCTCGGTAGTCGGTATCGAGGTCGAAATACGGGCGGATAACCTTTTCAAAGGCTTCGTCGTCTATTCCGTAAAATATCAGCTCTCCTCTTTTTCTCTGACCAACGAAAACGAGGGTTTGGTCTATAACGGTGAAATATTCCTCATATCCCGCGTATTCCTCGGCGGCGGAGCTTGGCATTTCTTCTCCCGCGGGGACTATGGCGGGCTCGTATCTGAAGCACTGTCCGCACGAAAAGGTATCGGAAAGCGAATAATCGGTTGGCAAATTAACTATTATGGCGTCGCGCTCTAAAACCTTGCCGTGTTTTTTTGAAAAAAATTCGTTAAACATCGCGTATTCCTCTTGAAAAACGAGTATCGTTAATGTATAATATACTTATTAGGTAAAATTAAAAAAGATTTTAATTCTTTGCGCTAATATTTTAGCATATTTCGAGTTTATTTTCAAGTGGAATTTTTCACCTTGGGGATAAACTTTATTTTGGAGGTTGCTTTGGAACAGATTTACACCATACCCGTCAATGAGGCTTTTGATGAAATAGGGGAAAAATCGAAGATTTGCTGCCCGTTTTGCCTTTTGCACAGAAAGCTGCAAAACGACGAGCTTGATATAATTCTCGGCGCTTCGATGATGGAGCCCGACATCAGAAAAATGACTAATAAGCAGGGCTTTTGTCATAATCATTACGCTATGATGCAAAGACGGCAGAGAATGCTCGGTATAGGACTTATGCTTGAGAGCCATCTTGCCGAGGTTGAAAAGAGAGTCAACGGCCCCGCCCTCGTCGGAAGCAAGGCGCGCTCGGCAGTCAATGCCCTTGGCGAGCTTGAGGAGGATTGCTACGTTTGCTCCCGTATCAATAAGAACCTTTCGATGATGATAGCAACCACCGTTTACCTTTGGGAAAGCGATTTGAATTTCAGAAAGAAATTTCAGAAAATGCCTTTCTTCTGTCTTCCTCATTATAAGAGAATGATAGACTATGCCGAGAAGAAAACGGGCAAGCGCGTTTTCCGTGATTTTTACGAAGCGGCGCACGGAATTGAGAAGAAATACCTCACCGAGCTTCGCGGTGACGTGAGCTGGTTCTGCAAAAAGTTTGATTACAGATATGATGAAGAGCCGTGGTATAATGCCAAGGACGCAATTCCGAGAGCCGAAAAGTTCCTTTCGGGCGAGCTTGGATATGACGATTAAGGAGGTATTCCGATGATAATTGAAAAAATAAACATTAAGAGCTTCGGAATCTTGACCGACGTTAGCCTTGATTTTTCGGATAACATCAACGTTATAATCGGAAGAAACGAGGCGGGAAAAAGCACGGTTGCCGCTTTCATTAAGTATATGCTTTACGGCTTTACGAATGAGTCAGCGGGCGACGGACCCGACGAGCGCGCAAAGCGCGTGAATTGGAAAAACGGCTTGGCGCAGGGCTCGATGATAATAAGCGTCGGCAAAAAGCGCTATCAGATAACCCGCTCAACCGAGAGGGTGGAAAACGGACAGAGAGTTTCCTATAAAGAGGACGCCTCGATTATCGACCTTGAAACAGGCTCTCCCGCATTCGGCAAAATTCCCGCGGGCGAGGTTTTCTTCGGTGTTGACAGAGAGCTTTTCGAGAACACTGCATTCGTCGGTCAGATAGGCGACGCCTCAATAAGCGACAAAACGGTCAAGGAATCCATTGAGAATATTCTCTTTTCGGGAAGTGAAAAGATAAACACGCAGCGCGCGGCATCAAAGGTTGCCGTTAAAATGGAAACTCTGCTCCATAAGGGCGAAATGGGCGGAACCATCTTCGAGCTTGAAAAGAGGTCGGAGAAGCTCAACGCGCAGTTTAAGGCGGCAGATGAGGACAACAAGCAGATTCTTGCAAAGGAAGCAAAGCTTCACGAGCTTAAAACGAGCCGCAAGACAGAAACGGAGCTTCTCGACAAGCTTTGCGACCTCGACGTTTGCCACCGCAACGTTGCAATTATAAAGAATTTTGACCGACTTCACGAGCTTGAAAACCGTTTCGATGAGAAAACGGAGGAATATAACAGCTTCATTCTTGCCAATACGCGCGCGGATTTCGTTCCCACCGATTCCTACGTGACGGACATTGCGGTTGCAAGACGCGGAGTTGACGACGCATACCGCCACCTTGACGCAACGCGTGAGAAATACGAGAGCGAAAAGGGCACGGCAGGAATAACCAAGGATACCGAGGCTCAAATCGAGCTTTCCGATTCCTTTGGCGGTGAGCAGGCGGTTACCGCAAAGGCAAAGGCGAACAAGAAGAAAATCGCAAGAAGCATAGCTATCGGCGTGGCGTCGCTCCTCGTTCTTATCGCGGCGGCGGTGGTTATTATCGCTTCCTCGCTTCACATAGCTCTCGATATTGCAATCGGAGTTCTCGGCGCCACGGGACTTTTCGGCGCGGGATACGCGGCATTAACGGTTCTTCGCACCGTTAAGGCGCAGGCAGAGCTTGCGCGCGGATTCTCAACCGAGAATATCACCGACCTTATGGCAAAGCTCGCGGTTATCTCCGAGGACAGAGCAAAGCGCGATAAAATGATAAAGGACACCGAGGACGCGCGCCTTGCATTTGAGGACGCAAAGGTCACTTACGAAAAGGCAAAGGGTGAGCTTCTTGAGGTCATTCTTCGCTGGGGCGAGGAGCCGCCTACCTCAAAGCTTAACGATTTCCTCGATTCTCTTGAGGCTCGCGCAAAGGAATTCCTTGAGAGCGAAAAGGTTATCCTCAAGGAAAAGAACGAAATCGAGATTGAAATGCGCGAAACGCGCAGACTCGTTGCCGACAAGAGCGAAATTGACATAAGAGCGCAGGTTTCGCCCTTGAAGCGCAAGGTGCTTATGCAGATAGACCACGAGCAGATTCTCACAGGAATTGAGGACTGCCGAAAGAAGATTGCCAACCTTGAGGAGTCGGTTGAATCGCTTGAAAGCGAGCTTGCTCTCCTTAAATTCCGCGCCACCGACCCGGGCGAGCTTTACGCAAAAATGCAGGAAAACGACGCGCATATCGCAGAGCTGCGCCATCAGCACGAGGCGATGAAGCTTGCGCTTTCGGAAATTGAGGCGGCAAGCGGAAATCTGCGCGAGGAGATATCTCCCCGCCTTGGTGAATTCACCGCCGCTATGATGAGCGTTATGACGGATAAGAAGTATTCGGATATAGACGTTTCGGACGGACTCAAGGTGAGCTTCGTTTCCGACGAGGGAAAGAAGATGTCTGTCGATTTCCTTTCCGGCGGAACGAGGGACCTTACCTATATTTCGCTCCGTATGGCGCTTATAGATATGCTTTACACCGAAAAGCCGCCTACACTCTTTGACGAGAGCTTCGCGCACCAAGACAACACACGCGCGCGACTTATGATGAAAGCAATAGGCAGCCTTGCAGAGAGCGGTCAGCAGAGCTTCATATTCACTTGCCGTGAAAGAGAAGCAAATCTTGCAAAGGAAATATCAAAGAAAACCGAAATATTCAAGCTTTCGGGAAATGACGGAGCAACCGCTTAATTTCATTTCAGGGGGCTTTCAGCTTTAAACGAGGAGGGCAAAACGATGGATAAAAAAATACTCATAATCGGCAGTGCGAATATGGATTTGTCGCTTAACGTATACAGAGTTCCGTCAGCGGGGGAAACGGTTTCCGACGACGGCGGAGTTGCATACACACCGGGTGGCAAGGGCGCAAACGCCGCGATAGCATTTTCCCGCCTCGGAGCAAGGGCAATTCTTGCGGCAAGACTCGGTCAGGATACCCACGGTCAGCAGCTTTATAATTTTTATAAAGAGGCGGGGCTTGATACCTCGCATATAAGGGTTGACCGCGATTCTCCCACGGGCTTTGCCGTGGTTATAAAGGAAAGCTCGGGGCAAAATAGAATTATACATTACCCGGGGGCAAACGCAAATATGTCGGTTGACGGAATGGTGGAGAGCTTTTCCTCAATGCCGGACGCGCTTTATCTCGGATTTGAGATAGGATTCAATTCAGCGCTTTCCGCGGCGAAGATTGCCGCCTCTCGCGGTGTTCCGATTTTCATTGACGCCGCTCCCGCAAGCGTTGATTTTCCGCTTGAGTGCCTTCCGCCCGTTGAGGTGTTTTCGCCCAATGAAACCGAAGCCCTTGAATACACGGGAATAAGACCCGAGGGTGCGGATTCTTCGCTTCGCGCGGCTCTTGCGCTTTGGCGCAGAGTCAGATGTAAATATATCGTAATAAAGCAGGGCGAGCGCGGCTCTTGCGTTTACGACGGCAAAAAATTCGATATGATTCCCGCGGTTAGAGTGGATAAGGTCGTTGACACCACTGCCGCAGGAGATACCTATACCGCCGCCCTCACTCTCGAGTATTTGAGAAGCGGTGACATAAAGGACGCAATGCGCTATGCCTCCGCCGCGGCGGCAATAGCGGTTTCAAGAAGCGGTGCTTCAAGCTCTGTCCCCACGCGTGACGAGGTGGAGCATTTCATAAAATACAGATAAACGGTGCTCAAACGAAGATATGATGAACTATAATTTTTCGGAGATAACCTATCCGTCAAAGGACGGTAAAAATACGGTATACGCCTGCCTTTACACACCAAAGCATTGCACGGCGCGCGGCATAGTTCAAATCGTTCACGGTATGGTTGACCATATCGAAAGATACGAGCAGCTTGCCGATTTCCTCACGGGAGAGGGATATATAGTTGCGGGCAATAACCACCTCGGCCACGCAAAAACCGCGCCCACCGAGGAGGAGCTTGGCTATTTCGGTGACGAGTCGGCT
>JAGBUD010000076.1 GCA_017630995.1 Clostridia bacterium | reverse complement strand
GTCGGCAATTACGCCTGCAAGCATAGATACCTCAATGGAATGGCGAAGAGCGTTCTGACCGTAAGAGGTACGGAATTTCATTCTTCCGAGGAGCTTTATAAGCTCGGGGTGAAGTCCGTGAACACCCGTTTCGAAAACAGCCTTTTCACCCGCCTGCTTAATTGCGTTATCAACGTCGCGGCGAGCCTTTTCAACCATTTCTTCAATTCTTGCAGGGTGAATTCTTCCGTCACCAACAAGCTTTTCAAGCGCGATTCTTGCGATTTCGCGTCTGACGGGATCAAATCCCGAAACGGTTATAACGTCGGGCGTGTCGTCAATTATAAGCTCAACGCCCGTGAGATTTTCGATAGTTCTTATGTTTCTTCCCTCGCGTCCAATGATTCTTCCCTTCATTTCATCGGAGGGAATCTGAACGACGGAGATCGCAACCTCGCTTACGTGGTCTGCCGCGCAGCGCTGAATAGCAAGCGAAAGGATATCCTTTGCCTTGGAGTCTGCCTCGTCCTTGAAGCGCTCCTCGTATTCTGCGATTTTCATGGCAGTTTCATGCTGCATTTCGCTGTCAAGCCTCTTAACAAGCTCGACCTTTGCTTCTTCCTTGGTAAGTCCCGCAATCTTTTCGAGCACTCTTAATTGCTGCTCAAGCGATTCCTGAACCTTTGCCTGAAGGTTGTCCGCAGCCTGATGCTTTTCCATGAGCTGAGCTTCCTTCTTTTCGAGGGTCTCAAGCTTTGCATCAAGTGTTTCTTCTTTTTGTGTAACGCGTCTTTCGAGTCTTGAAACCTCTTTGCGACGCTCTTTTACGTCAAAATCCGCCTCTTTTTTCATCTGGAAAATTTCTTCCTTGGCGGAAATGATGGATTCTTTTTTAGCGCTCTCGGCATTCTTTATCGCATCTTCAAGAATTTTTCTCGCTTGCTCTTCGGCAGAGCCAAGCTTCTTTTCAGCGGCAGCTTTTCTGATGAATATTCCAACAACTATGCCAACTGCAATTCCAAGTGCGGCACCGAGTGAACCGTATAGAAATGGCAAAATACACCTCCTCCTGATACATCTTACTTTTGTAACCTATATCGAGATAATAATAAATTTTTATAATATATGCTCCGAAGCGTGCGCAAGATAAACCCGTCTCACACGCGCGCGTCTACAGTCATACGAATATATTATATATTATTTTTTTCTTAAAGTCAAGAGAAAATGAGCACGAAAGAGGTAAATAATTCTTTATATGTGTGTCGAATTATCCGGTAAAAGGGAAAATTAGCACTTGGAACGTCAAATAGCTAAATGTTAACAAAAAATTCATAACTTTTTCGTAGTAAACTCTTGACACGGGGGGTAAAATGGATTATATTATAGGTGGTTCGGTTAGCACTCTCGTATGTTAAGTGCTAAAAAACGAAAAAGAGGTGAAAAAATGGAGGATTCCCGACTCACACCGAGAAAAAAGCAGATACTTAAAGCGATAGTTGATGCTCATATTAATAACGGCGAGCCGGTTGGCTCCAAGTATATAGCTCAAGGAATGGAGCTCACATGCTCATCGGCAACCATCAGAAACGAGATGGCGGAGCTGACGGAGATGGGTTACCTTGATCAGCCGCATACCTCCGCGGGCAGAGTTCCCACGGAGCTTGGTTACCGTTTCTACGTTGAATCTCTTGTCAGACAGTACACGGCGACAAAATCCGAGATAGACGAGATAAACGAAAGACTTAAATACAAGCTCACCGAAATGGACGAAATTCTTGAGGCGGCATCTCGCCTTGCGGCGTCGTTCACCGATTACACGGGTATTGCCTTTAAATCGGGTGCGGGGCAGATTAGGGTCTCGAGGTTTGACAGTGTTTATCTTTCGCCCAAGGATTTCCTTATCGTAATGGTATTCAAGGGAGATACGGTTAAGGCGAAGCAAATTCACCTTTCATTCTCGATAACAGAGGACGATCTTCGCAGATTCACGGAGGCGCTCAATATTTACCTTTCGAACACCGCGGCAGACGGAATAACGATGCCGATAATAGTGAAGCTTGAGGCTCTTATGGGCTCGCTTGGCGCGATGGTTCACCCGACTATAAAGGTTATATACGAAACCATGAACGAGCTTGATACCGCTGACGTTAAGTTTGACGGTGTTACGAAGCTTTTGCAGTATCCCGAATATTCGGACGTAACGAAATTCCGCGATCTTATGGGCGTTCTTGAAGAAAAGGATAGGCTGCTTGACGTTATTCGTGAAAGGGGCTCGGACACAGACGGAATAAACGTTTATATCGGAAAAGAAGACGGCACCGATGCTATGAGAGATACAACGCTTATATATAAGAGTGTAAACATCGGTGAGAAAAGACTGTCGATAGGCGTTATAGGTCCCAAGAGAATGAACTATTCCCGCGTTATAGGAATGATAAATCAGCTTGCTCTTGCGATTGACGCAGCGTTCGGAGGCGGGGAGCTTTTGCTTCCTCCCGAAACAGAAAACACGGAAGGAAATTAACATAAAAATGGAAGAAACCAAAGAAACGACTCAAAACGGGCAGGAGGTTAAGCCCGACGGAAAGGAAAAGAAGCTTTCCAAAAAGGAAAAGGAGCTTGCTGCAAGGATAGCGGAGCTTGAGTGCGCCGCTGCCGAAAAGGACGACAAGTATTTGCGTCTTGCGGCTGAATACGATAACTTCAGAAGACGCTCAAAGGAAGAAAAGGACGCAACATACGAAAACGCGATGTCGGATACGGTTGCACAGCTTCTTCCCATCATAGATAACCTTGAGCGCGCGGCGGCATTCACGGCTGACGGAACGGTAAAAGAGGGAATCGTTATGATTTTCAAGGCTTGCGAAGCGGCATTTGAAAAGCTTGGTGTTGAGCCTTTCGGTAACGTTGGAGAAAAATTCGATCCTAATTTTCACAACGCGGTAATGCACGAGGAAAACGAAGCATTCGGTGAGGGCGAGATTTGCGAGGTTTTCCAAAAAGGATATAAAAAAGGCAACAAAATAATCCGTTTTGCAATGGTTAAAACGGCAAATTAAAAAATAAAAAATATTCATAAATTCGGAGGAAAATTATTATGGGAAAAATTATTGGTATTGACCTTGGTACAACTAATTCATGCGTAGCAGTTTTTGAGGGCGGCGAGCCTATCGTTATTACTAACCCCGAGGGAGCAAGAACAACTCCTTCCGTTGTTGCATTCACAAGAGATGGCGAAAGACTCGTTGGTCAGGTTGCAAAGCGTCAGGCGGTTACAAACCCCGATAAGACCGTAAGCTCTATCAAGAGAGATATGGGTCTTGACGTTAAGGTTGACATTGACGGAAAGAAGTACACCCCCCAAGAAATTTCTGCTATGATTCTTCAGAAGCTCAAGGCAGACGCTGAAGCATATCTCGGCGCAAAGGTTACCGACGCGGTAATCACCGTTCCCGCTTACTTTACCGACGCACAGCGCCAGGCAACAAAGGACGCAGGTAAAATTGCAGGTCTTGAGGTTAAGAGAATTATAAACGAGCCTACCGCGGCAGCTCTTGCATACGGTATGGATAAGGAAGAGTCGCAGAAGATAATGGTATTCGACCTTGGCGGCGGTACGTTCGACGTTTCTCTTCTCGATATATCCGACGGAGTTTTCGAGGTTCTTGCAACTGCAGGTAACAACCGTCTCGGCGGTGACGACTTCGACGAAAGAATCGTTAATTGGATGGCTGAAACGTTCGCTAAAGAAAACGGCGGAATCGATCTTCGCCTTGACAAGATGGCACATCAGAGACTCAAGGACGCAGCTGAAAAGGCAAAGATTGAGCTTTCCGGCGTTATGTCATCGAATATCTCTCTCCCCTTCATTACCGCAGACGCAACGGGTCCCAAGCACTTTGAGGCAACCCTTACCCGTGCGAAGTTTGACGAGCTTACAAGAGACCTCGTTGAGGCAACGATGATCCCCACGCAGAAGGTTCTTCGCGATGCAGGCGTCAGCGCATCCGAGGTATCCAAGGTGCTTCTTGTCGGCGGTTCGACGAGAATTCCCGCCGT
>JAGBUD010000075.1 GCA_017630995.1 Clostridia bacterium | reverse complement strand
TTCGTAATAATCTATAAGATTATTATAATCTATGAGATTATTATAATCCACGAGAGGAGAGTTTGTCAATAAAAAAGTGCCTGTTTTTAACAAGCACTTCCGTTTTATTGAAAAAATAAATAATATTAGATAATAACGGTGCTGTCCTCTTCCTCGTCGTGCTCCGAAGCAACAAGCTGAACGTGATAAGCATCAATAACCGCCTCTTCAAGCGCGGCTCTGAAATCGGAATTGATGGGGTGAACGATGTCGCGGTAGGTGCCGTCGGGATTCTTTCTTGAGGGCATAACGATAAAGTATCTCTCTCTTGCGTAGATAACCTTAACGTCGTGAACTGCAAGGCAGTCGTCAAACGTAACGGAAACTATCGCTTTCATAGGTCCCTCGTCGAAAAACTTTCTGATTTTGATATCGGTGATTTGCATTTTGGTGTTCCTTCCTTGGTGTAGCAGAATTTTCTAAAACCGAATATATTATACAGTAAGAATATTAAGAATATTCATAAAGAAATGTAAGAAACTAAAAATTATGTGTTTCAATTCTTATAACAAAAAATGTACAAACGGTTAACTCGGAAAGGAAGATTGTATATTATGTCATTTTCGCAAGATTTGTGTTCTGATTTGCGGATTATATGCGCCGCCGCGGAGGGCGGGTGCGGTATTCATTTTTTGGGGGTTGGCGGGGTGAGTATGCGCTCCCTCTTTTTTCTCACCCGTCATTTCGGATTTCGTTGCACGGGTAGCGACGTCGGCTCTCCCGAATTCATAGAAAAGCTTAAAGACCTTGGCGAATTTGCCTATCTCGGAAGCCGCAAATCTCTGCCCGAGGGAACGGCGCTTCTCGTATATTCTCACGCGGTGCCAAGCGATAACTCGGAGCGCGTGTACGCGCGAGAGCATAGTATTCCCGAAATGAACCGCGCAAGATATCTCGGTGCATTAATGCATTGCTACGACGAGCGAATAGGCGTTAGTGGAAGCCACGGAAAAAGCACCGCCACGGCAATGATTGCCCACCTCTTGAAATCGGCGGGCAAAAATCCAACCGTTCTTTCGGGGGCGGCTCTTTCTGGCAGCAAGGAGCCATATTACATAGGCGCGCTCGATTACCTAGTTTACGAGGCGTGCGAATACCGTGACTCATTTCTCGAGTTTTCTCCGTCGATTGCCGTTTTCTTGAATATGGAGCTTGATCACCCCGATTATTTTAAAAGCGAGGAGCAGCTCGCCGCCTCATTTCTTGCGGCAATCTCGCGCAGCAAAAAGAGCATAGTAAATATAGATTCCCCGGGACTGCGCGCCCTGATACCGAAGGTTAAAGAAAGTGAGGTCGTAACCTTTGGAAAAAGCCCAGACGCAGACTATCGCTATGAAGTAATAAGCACCGCCCCAATGGATATGCGCTTTTCCGTCAGCCGTCGCACAAAGACGCTCGGTGAGCTTTCGCTCTCAATGCTCGGTGAATTCAATATCTCAAATGCCACCGCGGCAATCGCCGCCGCGCTTGAGGCGGGAATTGATTTTCCAAGCGCAAGGGAAGCGCTCTCGAAATTTCTTCCCATCTCGCGCCGACTTGAGCGCATAGGTAAATGGCGAGGCGCAACGCTCTATTACGACTACGCCCACCATCCAACCGAAATAAAGGCATCGCTTGGCGCCGTGCGAAGTGCGGCAAATAGACGGGTATGCGTCATCTTCCGCCCCCACACATTCTCGCGCACGGAGGCGCTTTGGAATGACTTTAAGGCGGCATTTTCCATTGCAGATAATCTGATTTTAACTGATATTGCGGCTATAAGGGAGCGGGAGATTGCGGGTGTCAGCTCGGAGAGGCTTGCGGGCGAATGCGGGGCGCATTATGCCTCATCGGCGCGAGACGTCGTTGATATTCTAGCTTCGATTTTAGAGCGCGAGAGGGAGGCGTGTGACGTAATAATTATGGGCGCGGCTGATATGTCGGATATCATTAGCCAGATTTTTTCTGACAAAAAGTCTTGACAATTATAAAATGTTGGTGCTAAAATAGTAGTAAAAAGCACTAAAATAACAATAAACAAAAAGGAGGATTGCTCTTATGGAGTGTGACGGGCGAAGTATAAATTTAAACGTGAAAACAAAAAATATACGAAGCATAAGGGCAGCCCTTGATTATATTCATTAACTGTTCCTATGCTTCGCGGAAAGGGACTAAAACAATGAAAAACACAGAAGAAATCGCAAAAATCACAGAAGAGCCTTTGGATTTTGAGAAAAATCCGCCCGATATCTCGCTTCTCATATCTATGATAGAGGAAAAGCGCTTTTCCGATTTCGTGTCGGAAATATCAAGTCTTGCCGCGGCAGACGTTGCGCCCTATTTTGACAAAATGCCAAAGGGGTTCGTAACCCGATTTTTCAGACTCTTACCGAAGGAGCTTGCCGCAGAAGCGTTCGTTCTTATAGATTCGGACGTGCAAGAGCTTATAATAAATTCCTTTAACGATTCGGAGCTTTCCGAAATGCTCTCCGAGCTTTATCTTGACGACACGGTTGACATAATCGAGGAAATGCCCGCAAACGTAGTCAAAAGAATTTTGAGAAGCTCAAGCGGTGAGAACAGGCGCGAGATAAACGAGCTTCTCGGCTACCCGCGTGACAGCGCGGGAACGATAATGACCACTGAATACGTCCGCTTTACCGGAGATATGACGGTGGAGGCGGCGCTCGCCCATATCCGCCGCGTCGCTATAGACAAGGAAACCATCTATACCTGCTACGTGACGGATAGCTCCCGTCACCTTGAGGGTATCGTAACCGCAAAGCAGCTCCTCATTTCCCCGCTCGAAACAAAGCTCTCCGAGATAATGGAAAGCTCGGTTATATTCTCCTCAACCCACGACGATAAGGAGGAGGTTGCCGAAAAAATCAATAAATACGGCTTCCTTTCTCTGCCGATAGTTGATAACGAAAAGCGCCTTGTCGGTATTGTAACGGTTGACGATGCAATCGAGGTCTTAAAGGAGGAGGTCGAGGAGGATATCTCCAAAATGGCGGCGATAACTCCCGTCGAAACCCCGTATCTTAAAACCCCCGTGCTTTCGGTATTCAAGTCGAGAATCCCGTGGCTTCTCTTGCTTATGGTTTCTGCAACCGTATCAAGCACCATTCTCTCGAGGTTTGAGCAAAACCTTGCCTCAATTCTCGTTCTTTTCGTGCCTATGCTTATGGACACGGGCGGAAACTGCGGCAACCAAGCCTCCGTAACTCTCGTGCGCGGACTCTCGCTCGGTGAGGTAAAGCTCTCCGATTTCTTAAAGGTGTGGTGGAGAGAGCTTCGCGTGGGTATGCTATGCGGAATAACGCTTGCCGCCGTTGCCTTTTGCAAAATAATGCTCGTAGACCATCTGATTATGCAGAACAGCGAGGTAACCGTAGTCGTTGCCGCGGTTGTCGCGGTAACTCTCGCAATAACCATAATAATTGCAAAATTCGTCGGCTCAACTCTGCCGATTATAGCATCAAAAATAGGTTTAGACCCCGCCGTAATGGCATCTCCCTTTATAACAACGTCGGTTGATGCGCTCTCGCTTTTGGTATATTTCTTTATCGCATTGCCGTTTTTCCCTAAATAATCTATATATTTTTATATATAATTTTGGTAAAAGCATTGAAATGAAGCTTATATTGTGCTATACTAATACATTATAACAACAAAAACGGAGAATTCAGGCAATGAAAAGAACTCTTATAAGAGAAATTTATAATGACAGTGCCGCATTCGGCGGCAAAACCGTTACCGTTGGCGGTTGGGTCAGAAACCTCAGAGATTCCAAGGCTTTTGGCTTTATTGACCTTAACGATGGCTCGTATTTCAAGAGCGTTCAGGTAGTTTTTGAAAGAGATATTGTAAATAATTATGATGAAATCGCGGCGCAAAACGTAGGCGCGGCTCTTGTTGTAACGGGTGTGTTAACTCTCACCCCGGGCGCAAAGCAGCCCTTTGAGCTTAAAGCAACCGAGATTTACGTTGAGGGTGCATCCACCCCCGATTATCCGCTTCAGCCCAAGCGTCATAGCGTCGAGTTTCTTCGTGAGCAAGCGTATCTTCGCCCCAGAACAAATCTCTTCTCCGCGGTATTCCGCGTAAGAAGTGAGGTTGCTTTTGCAATCCATTCCTTCTTCCATAACAGAGGATTTGTTTACGTTCACACCCCGATAATCACAGGCTCTGACGCAGAGGGTGCGGGCGAAATGTTCCGCGTAACCACCCTTGACCTCGAAAATCCCCCTCGCACCGAAAGCGGAGAGATTGATTTCTCAAAGGACTTCTTCGGCAAGAGCGCAAACCTCACGGTTTCGGGTCAGCTTGAGGGCGA
>JAGBUD010000007.1 GCA_017630995.1 Clostridia bacterium | reverse complement strand
TATTCGCTTACACAAAGAACGGCAGACAGACAACCGACGCGGGATAAAAATGCACACACGAGACCGCGAGTCATAGACACGCGCTACTCACAACCCCAACTGCAGCTAAAGAAAAATCCAACCTTAAATTTGAATAACGCGCGCTACACGCGAGCGTATAATAAAAACACTTGTGTGTACTTACGCTCACCCATGGCGCGTATGAGCACATCTTGAAAGCACACATATACTCTAATAAGAAGAGAATTTCTCGCCCGCGCGTTTTCGCACGATTGCGCTCTTTCATAATATGAGAAGAGCGCAATCCCCCCGTCAGTGCCGCTGCTTTCGTGATTGCGCGTGCGGACATACGCACAGGGATAATGGCAAGGCTTTGACAACTTAAATTTACATTTTGCGACCAAAGACCCATCTTCTGCACGCGCTTTAAAAAGCAAAAAGCAAGGGGTGTGCAACTAAAAAACGTTACACGCCCCCATATTAACAAATCAATATTACTGTATTCAGTACTTATTTCACGCCCGCAATCTCACCAACGTCGTTGAGTATATATTTAGGTCTGTACGGGAACTGACTCACGGTTTCAACGGTGCTGACACCCGAAAGAACAAGAACCGTATCAAGCTCCGACTCGATACCCGCGACTATATCGGTATCCATTCTGTCACCTATAATTGCCGCGTCAATTCTATGGCAGCCGAGCTTCTTCAATGCGTGGCGCATCATAAGAGGATTGGGCTTTCCGACAAAATACGCAGACTTACCCGTGGTCATTTCAATAGAGGTTATAAGGGCGCGACACGCGGGGATTATTCCGTTTTCCGCGGGAGCGGTGAGGTCGCTGTTCGTGCCGATAAGCTTTGCGCCGTTCATAACGAGTCTAACCGCTTTTTCTATTTTTTCATAGTTAAGAGAGCGGGTTTCGCCAAACACCACGTAGTCGGGATTAACGTCGTTCATACTAAATCCCGCCTCATAGAGCGCATATGTGAGTCCGGGCTCGCCTATAACGTAAACCGAGCCTCTGGGGCACTGTCCCGCAAGGAATGACGCGGTTGCCAGCGCGCTAGTGTAGAAATGCTCTTCCCCGACGTTCATACCCATTCTGCCGAGCTTTTGCGCAAGCTCTCTCGGTGAGCGCTCGGAGGAATTCGTTAAAAAGAGGAAGTCCTTTCCCTCTTTTTCAATCCATTCCATAAATTCCTTGACGTGAGGAATTATCTTGTTTCCGTGATATATAACACCGTCCATATCACATATAAATGCTTTTTTCTTTCTAAGCTCGGTTAAATCCTGCATAGTTGTATCTCCTCCGATTAGTCTTATATCAGCTGCTGATTGTTTATTACGAGTCTAAATGCGAGCGAGAGCTTTTCCGCCGCCTTTTTGCAGAGCATCATTCTTCCGAGGAATATTTCAAAATAATCCATAACGGAGCTTATGCTCGTATCTATAGTTATTTTAAGTGATATCTGCGAATTTTCGGGCGATATTTCGAGCTTTGCTTCCTCAACCGAGTAATTAACTCTATCGTGAATATCGAAGCTTGATATGTCCGAATTTCTTACACGGGTGCGGCGCACATCCGATTTATCGGCAAGAATCAATGCAGCGGCAACCGCATTTACAGGAACGCCCGTTCCCTCGTCGTGATTTCCTATAGCAGTTACTACCGTGGCAATTTCTTCGGGCGGCATACCCATATTATCGAGGATACGAAACGCCATAACCGCACCGCTCTGCGAATGCTCCGACCTATTAACGAGGTTTCCTATATCGTGAAGAACACCCGCTATTTTGGTAAGCTCAACGGTTCTCTCATCAAAGGAAAGCACCGAAAGTATATCTCCCGCACACTCCGCAACCTTGACTACGTGACCAAACGAATGCTCGGTATATCCAAGGGCGCGAAGCGAGGAATCAGCCGCAGAAATATAGGCGCGCACTGCGGGGTCGTTTTTAACCATTTCATAAGTTACCATAATTTTTCTCCAAAAAACGAATATTTGAAAAGCAAAAAATATATTAAAATATTTTCGTTTTGCTATTGATTTATTCGATGATATGTGCTAAAATATTAAAATCATACAAAAAAGAGGTGTGCAATAATGGGATTTTGGGAATCCATAACAACCTTTGCGCAAGAAGTCACCGATTTCATGCACTCACTTAATATAGTTACTGTTTTCATAAGAATAGCTCTCGCAACGGCGTTCGGAAGCTTTATCGGAATCCAGCGCGGAAAGCAGGGACGCGCCGCGGGAATGAGAACTCACGTTTTGGTTGCAATCGGAGCCGCGCTCGCATCAATGATAGGTATTTTCCTCTATTCAAATCTCGGAATGTCTAACGACCCGACGAGAATTGCCGCGCAGGTCGTTTCGGGAATAGGTTTCCTCGGTGTTGGCACGATTCTCATAAAAGGAAGATTCCAAATCACAGGTCTTACAACGGCGGCAGGTCTTTGGGCTGTTGCGGCAATAGGTCTTGCACTCGGTGTTGGATTCTACCTTGGTGCAATCATCACGTTTGTTTGCGCAATGCTCACCGTTACCATAATGGCTAAAGCGGAATATCTGCTCACAAAGAGGTACAACCGCTTCGGTATCTACGTTGAATTGAAATCCGACGAATACGTCAGAACGGCAATGGATATGCTCAAAACCACCTACAACGTTTCGGATATTCAAGTTACCATTCCCAGAAGCGGAAAGGTTGGAAACGTTGGAATTGAGGCAAACGTTCATTTCTCGCAGAAGAAAGGCAGAATTTCGCCCGACGTTATCGCAAGAGAGATAGAAAAGAACGATTACGTTTCATTCGCGCTCGAATCTATTTAAAATACGTTTTTAATATTCAGCGGTTCAAAAAACTTTGAACCGCTTTTATTTTTTCTAAATTACGAGTCTGTGAGGGTTATATAGAACTGTCTTTGCTCAAGCTCGATTATGGATTCGAACTCAAACGTAAAGGTGAATTCCTCTCCAACCTTAATTCCCGCCTCTGCGGGCTTGCCCTCAAATTCAGGGCTTGGCTCTATATAGAAAAGGAATGAATCACAGAACGTGTCCTCGTCTTTATAAAGGTTAAGCTTGAGCTGTATACGGTTTTCTGCGTTTTCACCGTCGCGGTCGTATATCTTCACGCCATTTAGCTTAACGCTGACCTTAACACCGTCCTCATCATACATCGAGCGCTCTATTTCATACGAGCTTATTTCTATACGGGTTATGACCTCGCCCGTTTTGAAATCCTTATATTCAAGGGTTGCAGGAACTCCGCGCACCTCGATATAAACAAGATCCTCCAAGTCAAATACGGGGTCTTCCTCCTCGGGATTATCCAAGACGGAAACCGCGCAAACCGCCCTGAGTCTTCCTCCGCAAGAGGCTTCAACGAGGCAGGTGCCGTTTGAGATAGCCGAGATTTTTCCGCAATCGTCAACCGTTGCTATACTTTCGTTTGAGCTTTTCCACGTTACAGGTGGATTGCCCACCGAGGAGATGGGGTCGGAAAATACAGAAAGCTTATGCTCCTCTCCCTCCTTCAAGGTGACCGTGTTTTCCGAGAGATACACCTTCTTTACTTGCTCAACGTCGATTATTCTGACGGTTATGCTTGCGTAAACACCGTTATTGCACTGCGCCTTAACAACACAGTTTCCCGCGGACACACCCTCCATATTGCCGTCATACGACACAGAGCAAATAGCGGGATTCGAGCTCGACCAAAAGATTTGCGAATCTTGCGCATTTGAGGGCGAGGCGGTTGCCGACACATTATGCGTTTGACCAACAAAAAGGGTTACGTTGGGGGTTGAAATATTTATATAAGCTACTTCCTTATCGGTTTGTTGCTGCTGCGACGAGCAGGATACGAGCGATACGCATAAAAAGACAAATAAGAATAAAATGACTTTCTTCATACCTATTTCTATGCTCCGAAAAATTTACATTCATACTATTTTAGCACATTAAAAAGCTTTTATCAATAGAGAATTTGTAAAAAGATATATAAAAAGATATATATTTTTAATTTATAAGTTTTTTACCGATTTAGTATTGAAATTCTCGGCTTTTTTTGATAAAATCTTTGTGATGCGGAGGTGATTTGTATAAAGGTTATAGTATGCGTCAGCGACGGGGGAGGAATGCTCTTTATGAAAAGGCGTCTTTCCCGAGATAAGAAGCTGACAGAGGACGTTGCAAAGGCGGCGGAGGACGGGGTTTTATATATTTCGGACTTCTCCGAGGAGCTTTTTGAGGATAGCGAGGCGAGCGTGCTTGCCGTTTCGAGTCCACTTGATTTGGCGGGTGCAGAAGACTTTGTTTTTGTGGAAAACGAGAAGCTCTTACCACACGTTGACAAAATCGACACGCTTATAATATACCGTTGGAACAGAAAATACCCCTTTGATTTCTCGCTTGATATAGAACCGCGAGAGCATGGCTTCAAGCTTATCGGAAGCTACGATTTTAAGGGAAATTCACACGAGAAAATAACAAAGGAGATTTACATTAAATGAAAAAATATACCGCGCTTATAGCGCTTTTACTTTCGCTTGTTCTGCTTCTTTCGGCATGTGATTTCATATCAACCACACCGCCAAACTCCGACCCAACACCCACGCCCGAGCAATCGGAGCAAGAAAATAATGGCGGCAATACCGAAAATTCGGGTCCGATATCACTAGATAATATTCCCGCATTCGACGGCAAAACCCCATACGTTACGATAAACGACGGAAAGCCGTTTTTCACCGACGAGGATATGGTTACAACCTCATACGAAAGCTACGCAGAGCTTGACAGCCTTGGCAGATGCGGCGTTACAATAGCATCAATCGGCAAGGATATAATGCCAACCGAGGAGCGCGGAAGCATAGGAAGCGTTAAGCCGTCGGGTTGGGTGACGGTTAAATACGACATCGTTGACGGAAAATATCTTTACAACCGCTGCCACCTCATCGGATATCAGCTCACGGGCGAAAACGCAAACCGTCAAAACCTCATAACAGGAACGAGATATATGAACGTTGACGGTATGCTTCCCTTTGAAAACATGGTTGCCGACTACGTAAAGGAAACCGAAAACCACGTTTTATACCGCGTTACTCCGATTTTTGAGGGCGACAACCTCGTTGCACACGGTGTCTTGATAGAGGCGAAATCCGTGGAAGACAACGGACGCGGCATCGAATTTTGCGTTTACGTTTACAATAATCAGCCCGGAATAATTATAAACTACAAAACGGGCGAAAGTAAGCTTGACGACGGCACGGGAACACCCCCAAGCGACCCCATTCCCCCCGAAAATGATAGCGATATCAGCGGCGATGGTGACGGAGAAAGTGACACGGGTACCTACATCATCAATAAATCCAGCAAAAAAGTGCATACCGAGGATTGCAGATACGCAACCTCAATAAAGGAAGAAAACAAGGAGGTTTACCACGGTAACCTCGAGGATTTACTTTCCGACGGTGATTTTTCCGCTTGCGGAACATGCAAGCCCGACGAGCAGTCGAACTAATCCCCAAATTTCACGCATTTTCTACATATATTAATAACTGCCATTAATAACTATTGATAGCAGCAAACCAACATAATAGCAAATTATCAATAAAAAAGTGCCGTCGTTTAAGCGGCACAAAATTAAGGGGCTGTCTCATTAAGAATTCAATAAAATCAAGGAAAAATCTTGAAAAATTCAGTGAGAAATATAAATTAAGCGAATTCTTAATGAGAACAGAACCTCGGGGCGAACGGATTTAGAGGAGAAATCGTCGGCTGACGAGCGATAGGCGTACAAGGGT
>JAGBUD010000006.1 GCA_017630995.1 Clostridia bacterium | reverse complement strand
GTCGGATTCGTGGATTTCAAGGAACGTGCGTCTTTTCAAGCTAACCTCATACATTCCGAGGCTTACCTCGCTATCACTGCATTCCATAGCCATATCGAGAAATCCGAAGTTTCCTATCTTATAGGTTTTCGATTTTGAATCCCTATAGCAGCCAAATCCGCCGGGCTTGCAGTTGCCCGTTTGCGCGCTTGATTCAACCTCGCCGAAATATCTTCCTTTTCCATACTTGAAGATTCCGAATTTCGAGCCGAGCTGCGACATATAAAGCAATCCCGTGCAGCCGTCATCTCTATGTGCGGGACTTGAGACGAGCGTTTCAATCGGCGAGCGAAATCGCGGGATATATGAGCCGCGATATTCCATTTCGTATTTCCAGCCGCACTTTACCGTTGCTATCGGGCGGGTTGGCACGTCGAGCTTCTTTCTTTTCTCGAGCATCAAGCAGCCGCTCTTAAAGCTTACCGTTTTATAGTAATCTCCGTCGGGGAAATATTGGCTTATCGTATATTCGCCGTTTGTATAAATAGTTACCTCTTGGCGACGTATACTGCCGTCGGGCTCGACGTAGCTGTATTTTATGGGGTAGTATTTTTTGTTTTGCGCTCCGACAATCGCGGTGGTGAGTCTGTGGCCGCGCTTTTTTCCGTCCTCAAAAAATCCCGCTTCAAACCTCGCACCGTCGGTATACTGTGCTTCCGTCCAAAAATAAGCGCCCGAAAAGACTCCGTCCTTAAACTGCTCGGCAACGATATATTCTTCACCGTCGACGTGAAGACCCGTGCCGCCGCGGCAAGAGTTTCCGTTTTTATCGCGTCTTATTTCGCCCGCGTAATCCTTCCAGCCGCTTGCGGCACTTCTGGGCAAAACTCCGTAGCGCCTTTGCCAATCAAAATACTCCATAATAAAATCTCCCAGCGAAAGTTATTAAAGGGTCATTTGCTAAAATTCTGTTTTTTTAAAGGGTTATTTTGCCACAACGATAACGACGCCCGTGTTTTTCTCAAGGGTCAGTTCAAATCCGTCTGCAGTGGGCTTTGCCTCGGTTGTGCCGTGAACGTTTATGAGCTTTTTGAATTTAAAGCCGTCCTTTAAGGAAACGCTTGCCGTCTGTACGCTTGGGCGATAATTGAGAACGGTCAAAATTCTCTCGTTTTCATCACACGGGTGCTCCGTTACGCAAACGTAGGGTGATGAGGCTTGCGCGCACTTTTTCGCACAGCGAAGTCCGAGCATTGAATAAATCTTGTAATACGGAATTGCGTCAGCTCCGCTCACTACGCTGGGCAAGGTTGCCGTGCTATATTCAATTGGAGATGCGATAAAGCAGATTCTTCCCTCTCCGTACTTATACGAGGTAACGGCGGGGGTGCCGTCATCTGCGTAAAGCAGCACGTCCGCACCAATGCTTTCGGTTACGAGCTTAAACGCGGAATTGAACGGGAGCTTGGTTCCGTCGGAAAGAGTGACGGTGTCGTTCTTACTTCTTCTTTGACGTGTTATAACCGAAAGACCCGTAATCTCCGAGAAAGGCGAGAGAAGTGCGTCGTCAATGCTCATAACGAGAGTTGCGCCGTTCTTTGCTTTATCTATAAGCTCATTATATTTTGAAAGGTTAAGCGAGGTATCGCTGACAAGACTGGGGAGAATATAGACGTTTGACTCGGGGAGCGCGTTTTCGTGCCATACGAACTCAACGTCAAGACCCGCTTGCTTTGCCAAAATAAAGCTGCCGTATGCCGCAGCCCAGGTATCCTGCTTTCTTGTGAGAACGACTACCGCGTCCTTGATACGAGGGGGGAGCTTTCCATATTCAAAGCTTTCAGTGAATTCGGAGATTTCGGTCATTGCTTCAAGAACCGGCTTTTTCGTTCCGTCAAGGTGAAAGAGTCCAAGCTCGCGCTCTACCGAATTCCAATCGTACGGGGTGTGGGTGAGGTGCTTTTGCTCGTTTGCGCACCACCACACAAATCCGCGCAGGTCGTGTGCCCAAGAGGAGAATGCCGCGGCTCTGATATAGTCTGCCGCAACCGCCTCGCTGGAAATCATCGGGCCGAGAGTTCCTATCTCCTCAACGAAGCAGGGCTTGCCCGAAACGTCACCGACAAACACCGACTCTGCCGTGGAGTGAAGAATAGTTTTCATCTCGTTGAGGGGGTCTGTATCACAGTGGGGAGTGAAGATAGGATAGGGGTGCGTGCAAAGAATATCGAGAATTTCGCCAAGGTCAAGCGCATTGAAGCTTGAATCGTTTTCCGGGCGGTTTCCGTGCATTCCCGAAACAACGAGCCTTGTGGGGTCCTCTGCTTTTATCGCGTTGGTTATTTGAGCCGCCCAAGCGTAAGAGGTATATCTATCCGAAAGAGCTTGGAGACAATTGCACTCGTTTCCAAGGTCCCACGCGGCAATAGCCTTTTTATCCTTAAAGCGACGAACCATATATTTAACGAACTTTATCTGCCAAGTGACGACCATCGGGTCGGTTATAAGATTTCTGCCCGCAAACGCCTCCGGCATGTGCATTCTTCCGCTCATCCAGCCCGTGATAAGTCCGACGATGAGCTTCATGCCGTAGCGCTCCGCAATATCACAAAGGACGCCGAAGCGTTCTGCCATAACCTCGTCAACGCCTGCTCTGCCCGCTTCGGTATCCGGGAGGGAATCCTCTCTCAAGCGAAGCTCTCTTTCTTCAGAGGCGCCGCCAAAGTGCATGCGAAGCGGCTGAAAATCGCTCCAAAGAGGAAAGACGCGCATTACGTCTATTTTTGCTTCTTTAAGTCTTTTTATATCAGCTTCAACGGCTGCGGCGTTCCAATCGTGCCACATATTCGTGCCCGCGTGTGATGCCCACCAGTTACAGCCGATAAAGAATTTTCCCGATTCGAAAAAGTTTTGTTCCATATAACTTTTTTCCTTTCAAAGCCTTATATCATTAGGTGTTTTTTCATACTGACAAGGGGCATTTTTGCGTTTTCGTTATGCCGCTTGCGTACTGTAGACATTATATCACAGCAAAATTTTAAAATCAAGCATTTATGCACTGCGCGGGCAAAATAATTTAAATATATTCATTAGTCATTTTGAAGATTTTTACTTCCCGAACCTATTGATTTTTATTCACACGTGTGCTATAATACATAAAAGCAATATGAGCGTTGCAAATAAGGGGGGAGATATAGGTTATGAAGAAATTTTTGAACATAGCATTCTGCGTAATGATGTCATTTATGTGCCTATTTCTCTGCATCGGTTATGCAAACGTTTCGGACTTGCTTTCAATTTCAGGCTCTGTTACGGCAAACGTCGTATTCCCCGACGTTTATATAACGAGTGTATCTCCTATGTCAAACGCGGGAATCGTCGTCAGAGGCACGTCGGGCACCGTAATGTCGATGTCCGTCAACGGAAGCGGCACGGCGACCTTTACCGTTAACGTTATAAATATCTCAACCAAAACCTACGTTTTCGAGAGAGTTATCGACGGAGCAGAAACGCAGGTTGAGGGTGCTTATTCGGGAACCGAAATCACTTACAAGCTCATCGGCATCTCCCCGCTCGACGAGATAGCGCCATACGGCGGAACCCTCTCGTTTACAGTTCAAATCACGGTGCCGCAAGGAATTCGTGCAGACCAATATATTCTACTTTACAATTTCATCGAAAAGAAAGATCTTGAAATCCTACCCGACGGCGAGCCGGACACTCCCGTTGACCCGGATCCGACGCCAGACCCCGATCCGACGCCCGATCCCGATCCCGATCCGACGCCCGACCCCGAGCCAGAGGATCCCACAGACCATATACATAAGGATTTTCGCGGACTTATCGACGTTCTGCTTGACAAGGACGTAACCAATTCGCTCAACAATTCCAATATGATATACAACGCTGTTATGCAAACGTTGACGCATAATAAGCGTCCCGAAGAGGACGCCCCCATACTGCACTGCCTTGTCAACTCCGTTTCCGGCGGTACGGTTACCGACCTTGCGCTCAGGGCGAACGAATACCTAACGGAAAACCTACAGTTCATATTCGAAGCAGACCCGACCAACAAAAATCGACTTATCATCTATATGTACTATGCCGAGGAATGCACGAGCAGCGTTGTAGGCAAGGAAATCAACGTTTATAAGCAGGTAGTCACCAGAAACAGCAGCGGCGTTTGGATTGCCGACGGTACCTATGTGGGCAGAGCCGTTGTCGGATACTACTACGGCGGCGGTAACAACGGTAAAGACGTTTTGACAATCGACGCATACTCTTGGAAATCGGGCACCGTTTCCGAGCAGTAACACTGCATAGCGGGCAAAGCAAAAAACGAAAACCAACAAAAAAGAGAGAGCATTTCGGATATAACCGATTTGTTCTCTCTTCTGTTTTATGCGTTTTTTATGCTCACAAAACGGGAAATCCAGAGTCTTCGTGAGCTTTGATTAGGTCGTCGCACATCGAGATTATATCGTCTATGGAAAGCTCTGCCGCGGTGTGCGGGTCGAGCATTGCCGCTTGGTAAATATTCTCTTTTTTCCTTGTGCGCGCTGCTTCAATTGTCAGAAGCTGACAGTTTATATTCGTCATATTCATTGCCGCGCACTGAACGGGGAGCCTACCTACGTGCGTGCCGTGGACCCCTCTTCCGTCAACGAGGCAAGGCACCTCGACGCACGCGTCCGACGGGAGATTTTCTATGAAACCGCGGTTCAAGACGTTTCCGCCGATTTTATACGGGGTGTCGGTCATAACCGCCTCCATAATATGCGAGGCATACTCTCTTGAGCGGGTGTGCTCTATTTCCTCCTCGCCGAGAAGTTTCGCCTTTTGCTGCGCCCAGCCGTTTATCTGATTTACGCAGCGGCGGGGGTATTCATCAAGCGGGATATTGAACTTTTCTATAAGCTCGGGATATTTCGATTTTATGTAGAAAGGGTTGTATTCCGCGTTATGCTCCGAGCTTTCGGTGCAATAATAGCCGAATTTATCTATATAATCAAAGCGAACCATATCGGTATGCTTGGTTTGTGCGTTCATTTTCTTTGCGCGGCGGCGTATTTCGGGATAGAGGTCGTTGCCCTCTTTATCGCGGATTTCAAGGAGCCAGCCCATATGGTTTATGCCCGCGATAAGCTCGCTTCCCACCGCCACGTTATCCATTCCGAGCGACTTTAAGAGGTCGCGCGTGCAGACCTGAACGCTATGGCAAAGTCCGACGGTTTTAACGCCCGTATAGCGCTGCATATATCCCGTGATGATGGACATCGGATTCGTGTAATTGAGAAGCAACGCGGCGGGGCAAACCTCTTCCATATCCCTTGCAATTGCGTCCATAACCGTGATGGTGCGAAGTCCGCGGAAGATTCCGCCTATTCCGAGCGTGTCGGCTATGGTTTGGCGAAGTCCGTATTTCTTGGGGATTTCAAAGTCGATAACCGTGCAAGGCTCGTATCCTCCGACTTGGATTGCGTTAACCACGAACGTCGCGCCCGCGAGTGCGCTCTTGCGGTTCTCCTCGCCGAGAAATTTCTGCACGCAGACCTTGCCGCCGTTATATTTTTGATTAAGACGCTCAACGAGAACGTAGGATTCCTCAAGGCGCGAAAAATCTATATCGTATAATGCAATCACGAGATTTTCGGTCAAAGTTTCGGTCAAGAAAACGTCACCCAAAACGTTTTTGGCAAAAACAGTGCTTCCCGCACCCAAAAAAGTTATTTTCATAGAGGAAAATCTCCCTTTTCTTTTGTTTTATTGTAAAATTTCAGTATATAAAACGGCTTTTTCGCCATTTCCCGTTATTTATCAAATTCAGCAGTCCAGTTGCTATCCCAAGGATACTTGATTTCGATAACGGCTCCGCCGCGCTTTGCGGATTCCTCGGCATAAATTCCGGGAAGTGTCATTTCAAGGCCCTGCTTTAGTGTGATGGGTGCTTCCTTGCCGTTCAATATCGCGTCAAAGAAATGATCGACGAGGGCGTAGTCCATTCCGCCGTGGCCTACCGCCTTTTCGTTATCGGCATAAGCGGGCGGCATAAATTCGCCGCTTATCTCCTTTAGCTCGTTATTATCAAGCTTTGTGAAATTATAGCGGATAACGGGCTTCTCGAAGCGCTCAATGCGCTCCATATATCCCTCCGTGCCGAAAACGCGGTAATTGTGGTGTCCGATTTTCGCTCTGCACCTACCGTTGCGAAGAAGTCTTACAACAACTCCGTCATTCGTTTGGAATTGAGCGCAGCTCATATCGTCCTTGGTGGATTCGCTTGTCTGCGCGCCCGTGTTAAAGCAAGAAACCTTTCTTAAAGGCTCGCCGATAACCGTGAGAAGCGGGCCGAGCGAATGTGTGCAATAGCGTATCGGGCAAAGGAGCTTTCTCCAGTCGCCGTTTTCGTTAAGCCCCTTGCTTTCCTCGCTGTTTGCAAACGACCAATGTATGTATTCCGCCTCTGCGTAATAAGGCTTGCCGAGCATACCGTTTTCATAAAATTCCTTTAGCAAGACGGTGAACTTTTGCTCGTTTGGATTAGCGCCAACCGAGATAATTGCAGACGATTCATTTGCAGCTTTCCAAAGCTCCTCCGCCTCTTTCAAGTTGGCAACCACGGGTATATCGCAAAGCACGTTTATATTTTTAGCCAATGCCTTTTTGCAAAATTCTGCGTGTATATCCGCGCCCGTTTCAACTATAACCACGTCAAGCCCCGCTTTTTCAAGGATTTCGTCATAGCTTTCATAGAACTTGCAGCTCGGAAACTCCGCCGCAATCGACGTTTCGGAAAGCCACTGCTTTTCATAAAAATTATGAGGACGAATGTCGCACGCCGCCGTTGCTTCTACGAAATCAAAGCTTCTCGCCGCAAGCTGAAACATCCATCTTCCTCTATGACCGAGTCCCACAACTCCAACCTTAATTTTTTTCATTTTATCCTCCTCATAAGGCAGTGTAATGCCTCATTATATTCAATAAAATCTTCACAAGGCTATTGTAACAAAAACAAAAAACGCTGTCAAGGCAAAAACAGCGTTTTTTCACTTACTCACGCACAAAAATCGACAAGGAATTAGTGAAGAGTGAAGAGGTAATAAGTAAAAATCGACAAAAAAACGGTGAGCCGAAGCCCACCGCTTATGTTGATTAAAATTTTTATTTAGCCTTTTTCGCTTGTGTTGACAATGCTTTCGCTAAAATTACTCGGTCTGTAATTCGCAAGATCTTCGGTCATAGCTCTTACTCTGAAGGAAACAACGTTAGAGGCTGCAGGCGTGGAGAGCTTGGCAACCTGCCTTTCTACTGTTCTTCCGTCAGCCAATACACATTCTACTATGTAATAAGTAGCCCCGTCAACTGCACTCCATGACAGCATTCCGTTTTCAATTTTTACGTCGGAAGGTGTTGC
>JAGBUD010000074.1 GCA_017630995.1 Clostridia bacterium | reverse complement strand
TCAGGTTATGGCAAACGACACCGCGGTGAGCCTTGCGGCTTCACAAGGAAATTTCGAGCTTAACGTATTTATGCCCGTGACTATTTATAACCTTTTGCAATCTGTTGCTCTGCTCTCGGGCGCTATTCGCTCATTTAACGATAACTGCGCTGTCGGCATAAGGGCAAACAAGAAAAAAATGCAAAGTTATCTTAACAATTCACTTATGACAATTACTGCGCTTTCGCCACTTATCGGCTACGAAAACGCTGCACGGGTGGTGCATAAGGCGCACGACGAAGGCATAACCTTGCGCGAGGCTTGCACGGCGCTCGGATATCTTACAGAGGCAGACTTTGATAAAAATTTTCACCCCGAAAGGATGGTTTAACAATGGATATACGCAAAGAATCACTTAAAAAGCATTACGAGTGGCAGGGAAAAATCGAGGTTATTTCCCGCGTGGAGATAGACTCGCGCGAGGATCTCTCGCTCGCTTACACCCCGGGTGTTGCGGAGCCTTGCATGGAGATACATAGTGACCCCGAAAAGTCCTACGAGCTGACTCGCAGAGGAAATCTCGTTGCGGTTATTACCGACGGAACTGCGGTGCTCGGTCTTGGCGATATCGGACCTCTTGCGGGAATGCCCGTTATGGAGGGTAAGTGCGCGCTCTTCAAGCAGTTTGCGGGAGTTGACGCATTTCCCTTATGCGTAAAGTCCAAGGACGTTGACGAAATCGTGCGCACAATTGAGCTTATTTCCGGCTCGTTTGGCGGAATAAACCTTGAGGATATCAGCGCACCTCGGTGCTTTGAGATTGAGAGAAAACTCAAGGAGGTTTGCGACATTCCGATTTTCCACGACGACCAGCACGGAACGGCAATCGTTGTTGCGGCAGCTCTTATAAACGCGCTCAAGGTTGTTAAAAAGGAGCTTTCCGAGGTTAAGATAGTTATAAACGGCGCGGGTGCGGCGGGAACTGCGATTGCAAGGCATCTTCTTGCGGTTGGAGCGAAAAACATCACTATGGTTGACCGCTTCGGCATTATTTCGCGCGATGACGAAACTCTCTCCCCCGCTCACAAGGAAATTGCCAAGCTTACGAATGCGGATATGCTTCGCGGCACTCTTAGAGACGCTATGTGCGGTGCTGACGTTTTTGTCGGTGTCAGCGCGCCTAACGTTGTTAGCGTTGATATGGTTAAGTCGATGGCTTCGGGCGCGATTGTTTTCCCGATGGCAAATCCCACACCCGAAATCAGCCCCGACCTTGCAATTCTCGGCGGCGCGGCAGTTGTTGGCACGGGACGCTCGGATTTTCCGAATCAGATAAACAACGTGCTTGCATTCCCCGGCATATTTAAGGGTGCGCTTGCGGCTCGCGCAAGCGAAATAAACGACGAGATGAAGGTTGCCGTTTCCTACGCTTTGGCAAACCTCATTCCCGAAAGCGAGCTTTCCGCCGAGAACATTATTCCCTCCGCGCTCAACAAGAGCGTTGCAGAGGCGGTTAGCGCTGCTGTTATCGAGGCGGCAAAGAAAACGGGCGCCTCGAGAATTTAATAGGAAAAAACTTCTTTTACAATTTGCAATAGAAAGATATAGGAAGGGGCACAGTGTTTTCTCACAGTGCCCCTTTTGTTTTTATTCGGTTATACCTAAATGCGAAAGCCCTGTCTAAATACGTCGAGAGGGCGGAAACGGCAATAATATGCCTAAATACGACAGTCCCGATTATTCAAGGATTGCCTTGGTTACTCCTATATTGCTCTTTCCAAGGACTTGGATTATATCCACTACAAGCTGCTGCTCGGATTCGGGAAGCTCGGAGAACGTGAGGTTAAGGGTTGTTGAATCGACGACGGTTGCCTTTATTCTTACGTACACGTTTTCCTTATGGAGATATTTTATAGTTGCGACTATGATTTCGCGCACGCGACGCGTCATTGAGCTATCAACTCCGCCACGTCTGAATATGAGGGAGACGTTTTTGGTTACGTACTTGATTTTCGGCTCGGACTCTGCCACCTCTTGCATAGGCTCCTTTTCTTGAAGCTCGGCTTCTATGCGGAGGCGCTCCGCTTCTCTCTCCTCTGCCGCACGGCGCTCTTCAAGGCGCGCCTTTTCCTCGGCTGCCTTGCGCTCGGCATTGAGCCTATCGCGCTCCTCTTCTGCTCTGCGGTCTGCTTCTCTCTTTTCCTTATCAAGAACCGCGAGTCTTGCCGCTTCTGCGAGGCGCTCTCTTTCTCTCATTTCGGCGCGCTTCTGCTCGTCAAGCTTTTTGCGAAGAAGCTCGGCTTCCTCATTCTTGCGGCGAAGCTCGTCCATTTCGGCACGCATTTTTTCTTCAATCTCGCGGCGAACACGAGCCTCGATTTCAAGCTCTGCCGCGGAGGTTTCTTCCGTTTTTCTTATATTTTCCTCGCGTTTTTGCTGCACGGGTGCGTACTCAACGGTTTTTTCTTCAATTTCTTCTATTTCTTGCGAGGTTTCGATTTGTGCGATTTCTTCTATTTCTTGCGTTTCTTCTGCTTGTGCGATTTCGCCTATCTTTTCGGAGAGTGCGGAATCGGAAAGGTCAATGCCGCACTGTGTGTCCAGGTTCTGTGTGACTGCTATGGAGTGACGCATGTGGTGAACACTGGCATTGCCGGTTCCCTCAGTCCGGAGCTGGATATCG
>JAGBUD010000073.1 GCA_017630995.1 Clostridia bacterium | reverse complement strand
TCTTGCCGCAAGCGCGGAATACGGCTCAAACCATCCGATAAGCCTCGCAATATCCGATATGTCTTCCGCCCACGCATATCCCGAAAAGGTGACGGAAGAGTCGGGAAAGGGTGTGTATGCCGTAATAGAAAATAAGCGCGTCTTGGTAGGAAACGCCACACTGTTAAAGGAACATAATGTAGATGTGCCGCAATCGTCGGATAACTGCGGAGTTTTCGTTGCCGTCAACGGTAGGTGCGTCGGTGAGATAATCCTATCCGACACGGTCAAATCTGAAGCAAGGGACGCTGTAAAATCTCTCAAAGAGCTCGGTGCAAAAGAGGTCGTAATGCTTTCGGGCGATAAGAGGGAAACTGCAGAGCGGGTTGCGCGCGAAATCGGCATAGACGCTGTCTGCGGTGAGCTTTTACCGCAGGATAAATTCGATAAGCTTCAAGAGCTGAAAAAAAGGTCAAAATCCGCAGTTTTCGTCGGTGACGGAATAAATGATTCGCCTTGTATCGCAAGCGCAGACGCGGGCATTGCTATGGGCGGTATCGGAAGTGACTCGGCTATCGAAGCCGCAGACGTGGTCATTATGTCGGATAATCTTAATTCTATTCCCACGGCAAGGCGCATAGCAAGGAAAACGCTCTCTATAGCCAAGCAGAATATTGTATTTGCCCTCGCCGTGAAAATTTCAATTTTGATTTTAAGCTCGTTTGGAATGGGAAATATGTGGCTTGCGGTTTTTGCCGACGTCGGTGTTGCCGTGTTGGCTATATCAAATTCAATGCGAGCAATGATTGTTGGTAAAAGAAAATGAAGAAATGTTATATGTTTCATAAGCCAAAGGGCTGCATAACTGCGCGTAGCGACCCCCGTCACAAAACGGTTATGGACTATTTCCCAATAGATATGAGAGATAACTTTTTCCCGATTGGAAGACTTGATAAGGATACTGAGGGATTGCTTCTCGTAACGGACGACGGCCCGCTTTGCTATCACTTGATGCTTCCCGAGCATAAGGTAAAGAAGTCCTATTTCTTTTGGGCAAAAGGTGAAATGAGCGATGAAAAGAAGCTCGCGCTTGAGGAGGGAGCCGCTATTTTCCCCGGAAGGTCGGACGTTACAAAGCCCGCAAGACTTGAGCTTCTGGAGAAAAAAACGCTGATAGATATAAAGCATCTTATCTCGGAGGACGAGGAGAAAACCGCTCGCCGTCGCCCCGATTTGCCCGTTTTTTCGGGAATACTGACTATAACCGAGGGTAAAAAACACCAAGTAAAGAGAATGCTTAAATTTGCGGGCTGTAGGATAGTATATCTGAAAAGATTGAGTATAGGAGCGATTTCTCTTGACGAAAATCTTGTAGCGGGAGAATACCGCGAGCTTTCCGCAGATGAGATATCTCTGCTCAAAGCATAAAATGAGTAAAACCAAAGGTGAGTAAAAACAAAGGTTTTCGACATTAGCATTATTTTAAATTAAATAAAACAGGAGGAGAAGCTGACCTAACAACATCTCCACCTGTTTTTTTATTTAATTATGCCCAAAACGGCAGCTTTATTTATATCTGTTTTTCAATTCGCGCTCAATTATTCTGTCCGATTCCTTCTTCGCAAGCGAATCTCTCTTGTCATATAGCTTTTTACCCTTGCAAAGTCCAATCGCCATTTTAACGTATGAGCCTTTGAAATACAGTGAGAGGGGAACGAGCGTGTATCCGTCTCTTGAAATAAGACCCGTCAGCTTCATAATCTCCCTCTTGTGCATAAGGAGCTTTTTGGGGCGCAGAGGATCTCTATTGAATATATTTCCGTGGTCGTAAGGACTAATATGTACACCGAGGGCAAACATTTCGCCCCCGTCTATTTCGCAATAAGAATCCTTGAGGTTGACAGTTCCCGCACGAACGGATTTTACCTCCGTGCCGAAAAGCTCAACCCCCGCTTCGTAAACCTCTTCCACGAAATAATCATGGCGAGCTTTTCTGTTTTCCGCAATTATCCTTCCGTCTGATTTTTTTTCGGTCATAATTTTCTCCGATATCTGTGATTTATAATATTATCTTATCACAAAACTCACTCAAAATCAACACTTTACTGAAAAACACTTGAAACAAGCTCAAGTATTTTAAATTTTGCTTGATATCCGTTTCCCGAAATCAAAGTAAATTCATTGGCGCTGTATTTTTTTACGGCATCGTCGCCGCTTGCGTTTTCCGTTGCAATATCAAGGCAAATGGGCGGAAACATAACGCACCACCAATTTTGTCCCTCTCCCTCGCCGATTATCACGCGTAGGGAAGTGTAGCTTCCTTTTGGAAGCGTGAAATTCTCGTAGCTGCGCGTGTCATACCATTCTTCGGTAAGCGTTACCTCTACGGAATAGGAATATCCGTATTCCAAAATCTTTCTTTCGGCAAAGTCATCTATTTCGTCAAGCTTTGTCAAAATGGCGTATTTCGCGCTCTCCGAATTCTCGTATGAAGAAAGCATATCCGAAAATTCAAGAAGAATATCATCGCGTATCCTTAATTTTAGAGCTTGGTCCTCATCTGAATTTGAGTTTGCGAGGATATGTAAGCGAACGGTATCCTCATAAACCGCAGAATCTGCCTCCGTCGGTATAACCGCTATAACAAGCGTGCAAAGTAAAACCACAGCACAGTAAATCAAAGTTTTTTTCATTTTACTAAAATCCTTTCTTTTTGTTCCCTGAAATTATCTGCCTTTTTCTTTGCGGTTATTCACGCAAAACTTGATTTTTTTGAAAAATATCAAATAAAAATGCAAAAAGACTTGAATTTTATATAAAATAGATGTATAATAAGCTATACGCAGACGGAAGAATATTCTGCTTTCAGTCACAGTGCAGAGAGATCGCGGTTGGTGCGAGCGATTTGGCGGAGCAGATTTCCACTTCTCGAGTATTCGGCGATGAGTTGAGGGTTGGCGCCTTATAGCCTTTTGAGTGGTGCAAGGTTACCTTGCGCAATTTGGGTGGCAACACGGAGTTATTCGTCCCATGCGGGCGGAAACTCTTTTTTTATTTTGTAAAAACACAAAGGAGAAATAAAATGCTTGACGTAAAATTTTTAAGAGAAAATCCCGAAATCGTAAAGGAGAACATCAAAAAGAAGTTTCAGGATTCAAAGCTCGAGCTTGTCGATAAGGTAATAGCTCTTGACGAGGAACTTCGTCAGTCCAAAAAAAGAGCAGACGATCTTCGTGCAAACAGAAACAAGGTTTCAAAATCCATAGGCGCGCTTATGGGTCAGAAAAAGTTTGAGGAAGCGGAAGCTGCAAAGAAGCTCGTTGCAGAGCAGGCGGCTGAGCTTGCTGAATGTGAAGCTAAAGAGGAAAAGCTCGCAGAAGAAGTTAAGAATATAATGATGGTTATTCCCAACATCATAGATCCCTCCGTTCCCGTTGGACGCGATGATTCCGAAAACGTAGAGGTTGAAAGATTCGGTGAGCCTATAACCCCCGATTTCGAGGTTCCTTATCATACCGATATTATGGAGCGCTTTGCGGGTATCGACCTCGATAGCGCAAGAAGAGTAGCAGGAAACGGCTTCTATTACCTTATGGGTGATATCGCGCGTCTTCATTCCGCAGTTATCTCTTACGCGCGCGATTTTATGATTGAGCGCGGATTTACCTATTGCGTGCCTCCCTTTATGATTCGTTCAAACGTTGTAACGGGTGTTATGTCGTTTGCGGAAATGGACGCAATGATGTATAAAATTGAGGGCGAGGATCTCTACCTTATCGGTACGTCCGAGCATTCTATGATAGGTAAGTTTATCGATCAGATAATCCCCGAAGCAGAGCTTCCTTATAGCTTGACCTCCTATTCGCCTTGCTTCCGAAAGGAAAAGGGTGCGCACGGAATTGAGGAGAGAGGCGTTTACCGTATCCATCAGTTCGAAAAGCAGGAAATGAT
>JAGBUD010000072.1 GCA_017630995.1 Clostridia bacterium | reverse complement strand
TGCTTTGGAGGGCGAATATCTGTCGGTTTATGTTGGTCGTTGACACAGTATCGTTATCGACCACGGTAAGGGTGCCGACTCCGCTTCGCACAAGCGCCTCCGCGGCATGACCGCCGACTCCGCCGAGCCCGAACACGCACACGTGTGCTCCCTTTAATCGCTCAAGCGCACTTGCGCCGATGAGGGCCTCGAGGCGGGAAAAAATATGCTCCACGCTTATTTCCTCCTTTTATGCTTTTTCTTTTTAACGGAAAAGCCGAAATTGCCTATTTTTTTGCCAAGCTCAAAGTATTCGCCGTGCGCAAAGGCGCAAAGTCCGGCTTTTACAAGGTCGAGCCTGCCGTTTTCGTCTATAAGCTCCCCATCCACGTTAACGGCACAGATATCCGCCACAAACATATCGTGCGAGCCCATAGGGACAATATCGGTGACGCGGCACTCGATATTTAAGGGACACTCCTCGATTATGGGACAGGCAACGCTTGAGGCCAAAGCCTTGGTGAGCCCCGTTTTTTCGAATTTATTGACCTTTGCTCCCGTATATATGCCGCAAAAGTCAGCCTCCCTTGCGAGGGAGGAGGGAGTCAGATTGATAACGAACTCGCGCGTTTGCTTTAGTATTTCATAGGAATGGCGCTTTTTGCGCACTGAGATATAGGTCTTTGGCGGATGCGTTGCAAGTATGCCCGTCCAGGCGACCGTTATTATATTTGAGTTTTCCATATTGCCCACGCTTACCATGGTAGGGGGCAACGGGCCGAGCAGGGCTCCGCCGTTCCAGACAACTTTACTCATTTATTATCCTCTTTTTTACCTTATGAAAAAGCAGTATTCAACCGAATACTGCTTTTTTCTTCATCAATAAGCGACGCCCCAATAGAGCATATGCTTTGCGGGTTTTCCGCAGCACACGCACTTATCGGATACGTTCTCCTGCTCGAAGGGAATGCATCTTGAGCCGACGCCCGTTTGCTCCTTTACGCGATCCTCACACTCGGGATCACCGCACCACATAGCCTTAATAAAGCCGTCGCCCTTTGCCTGAGCTTCCTTGATCTGGTCAATGCTCGTGCAGGCGGTGGTTCTTGCTTCGCGGTTTTTGAGTGCTTTTTCGTACATTCCGTCGCGCACCTCACGGAGCTTTTCCTCGACGGTCTTTTCGATATTCTCAAGTGAAACGACCGTTTTTTCGAGATTGTGGCGGGTGACGATAACGCACTGGCCTGCCTCAATATCGCGCGGGCCCATTTCGATGCGTACCGGCACGCCCTTCATTTCGTACTCCGCGTACTTCCAGCCGGGGCTGTTGTCCGAATCGTCAAGCTTTGTGCGGAACTTGCCGCAAAGCTTTGAATAGAGAGCGCGGTTTGCATCGAGCACGCCGTCCTTATGCATAGCAACGGGAACGATGACAACCTGAATGGGGGCGATGGCGGGCGGCAGAACGAGACCGTTATTATCGCCGTGGGTCATAATGATGCCGCCGATCATACGGGTAGTAACGCCCCAAGAGGTCTGGTGGGGATACTGCAGTTTATTGTCCTTATCCGTATACTGGATATCAAACGCGCGGGCAAAGCCGTCGCCGAAATAGTGGGAGGTGCCTGCCTGAAGCGCCTTGCCGTCGTGCATTAGAGCCTCGATGCAGTAGGTATCCTCAGCTCCCGCGAATTTATCGGAGGGAGTCTTTACGCCGCAGACAACGGGGATAGCGAGGTCGTTATTATGAAAATCCGCATACACGTTGAGCATTTGAATAGTTTCTTCTCTTGCTTCCTTTTCGGTCGCGTGCATGGTGTGACCCTCTTGCCACAAAAACTCACGGCTGCGAAGGAAGGGGCGGGTAGTCTTTTCCCAACGTACAACAGAGCACCACTGGTTATAGAGCTTGGGCAAATCTCTGTAGGATTTGATTATATTTGCGTAATGCTCGCAGAAAAGGGTTTCAGATGTGGGGCGAACGCAAAGTCTTTCGGTAAGTCTTTCGCTTCCGCCATGTGTAACCCAAGCAACCTCGGGTGCAAAGCCCTCAACGTGATCCTTTTCCTTATTAAGCAAGGATTCGGGAATGAACATAGGCATATATACGTTCTCAACGCCCGTTTCCTTAAAGCGAGCGTCCAAAATCTTTTGAATATTCTCCCATATAGCATAGCCGTATGGGCGAATTATCATGCAGCCCTTAACGCTGGAGTAGTCGATAAGGTCAGCCTTTTTTACGATATCGGTGTACCATTTTGCAAAATCCTCGTCCATTGAGGTAATTTGCTCAACGAGTTTTTTTCCATTGTCTGCCATTTTGAAATAAAATCCTTTCGCGAAGATAAAATATCAGCATAAATTATATACCACAAAACAAGTTTTGTCAAGTTAAAAAGGCAAAACTGCAATAATTAAAGCAAAAATAAAATAAAATACTGTAAAATTCTACAGAAATTTGCTTTTGAGCGAAAAAACACTTGAAAAATTGAAAAGAATATAATATAATAAAAGAAATTTTTAGCTGACGAAAAAGAAGGATTGCAAATGAAAAAGTATCAAGAATACTCCAAAAGCGAGAAGATTGCGCTTTTGGAAAGCCTCAATAAAGAATACGAAAGCTACTGTGCGCGCGGACTTTCGCTCGACCTCTCGCGCGGAAAGCCCAATTCCGATCAGCTCGATATAAGCCTTCCGCTTCTTTCGGAATCCCGTCCGAGAGAGAAGTGCTTTTCCGAAACGGGAATTGACTGCCGCAACTACGGCGGACTTGACGGAATCATAGAAATGAAAAAGCTTTTCTCCGAGCTTCTCGGTGTAAAGCTCGAATATATATACGTCGGAGGAAATTCCTCGCTTCAGCTTATGTATGACACTATCGCAAGAGCTATGCTCTTCGGTGTGCTCGGCTCACCTCGCCCTTGGTGTCGTGAGGAGGGGCTGAAGTGGATATGCGTTGCTCCCGGATACGACCGCCATTTCAAAATAACCGAGGTTATGGGATTTGAGCTTATCACCGTTCCCATGCTTGCAACGGGTCCCGATATGGATATGGTCGAGGAGCTTGTGCGCGACCCCAAGGTAAAGGGAATTTGGTGCGTTCCGAAGTATTCCAATCCCACGGGAAACACCTATTCCGATGAAACCGTGCGCCGCCTTGCAAAAATGGAGTGCGCCGCTCCCGACTTCCGTATTATATGGGACAACGCTTATGCCGTGCATGACCTTGACGAGAACGGCGATGAGCTTCTCGATATATTTGCGGAGGCTGAAAAATACGGAAATCTTGATAGG
>JAGBUD010000071.1 GCA_017630995.1 Clostridia bacterium | reverse complement strand
TTTGCCTCGGGAGCGTCTTTGTTTAGTGCTATATGATTTTTACCTAAAAGCATGGTTATTTTTCTTTTAAGAGCACTGGCGCTCATTGACAAGCTATACGTACAATGATTATTTACATCAACTAAATAAAAAGAATTCCAATTTTTAAAATAGAACACGAAAAACGCCCCCGTGTCGCATTAAAGCGACACGGGGGTGCGGTTTGAAGGCTTGATTTAGGTTAAATTCCGAGGAATGCTCCGTTTTCTTTAAGGATATTTTGGAGGTGCTTGACGTCTATATCCTTGACGGCGGTTTTGTTTTTGATGGCGAGGGCCGCCGCTGCGCCCGCAGCTTCGCCGATACAGCATACCGTGGGCATAATTCTGTAAGACGCTTGCGCGCCGTGGTCGGATGAGAGACATCTTCCTGCTACGAGCATATTTTCCGCGTTTTTCGGGAGCAATGCTCTGTAGGGAATTGTGTAATACTCGCCTATCGGGAAGTAATAATGGCTTGTTCCGCCGCCGTCGGGGCTGTGGATATCTATATCGTAGTTGCACGCGGCGATTGAATCCTCAAACTTTGTGAAAGCTCTGCAATGCTCCTCGGTTAAGATGAAATCGCCGACTATCATACGGCTTTCACGCACGCCGATTTCGGCGGCGGTCATCATAAGGAAGCTATTTTCAAGGCCGTCGGCATGGCGCTTCATAAAATTGTAAATTTCGTACACCTGCTTGCGTGCAATTATCTCCGCTTTTGTCACCTCAACGGGATCGGTAGGATTCAATTTTATTACACGGGTGGTGTTGAAATGCAAAACGTTAGGTATTTGCGTTGGGAAAACGAGTATGTTGTGTCTGGGGTTTGTAAGCTCTCCGCGCTCAAGCGCTTCCTTATGCGCCTTTGCGAGATTTTGCTTGCTTTTGTAAAAGGCTTCCTTATCAACGTTGCCTAGTCTGAAGCAAAGCGTCATAGGCTGGCAAAGGTGGTCGGGCTCTCGTCCGAGGGTGGTGGGACACCCCGCGAGAAATGCGACCTGCGCGTCACCCGTTGCGTCGATAAAATAGTCCGCTTCAAGCGTCAGCTCTCCCGCCCTTGTGGCAAGTACGACGGATTCGATTTTTTCTCCGCTTCTCTGTACTTTAAATATATAAGCGTGGTAAAGCAGATCAATTCCCGCATCGCACACCATATTATTGAGAAGAAACTTCAATTCTTCCTCTAGGAAGGATTCGCCCTCCGTTGAGGGTCCGATTGCCGAGACCTTTGTTAGCTCATCGCATATAGTTTTGAAAAGGCCCGCGGAAAGCTCGGTTTTAACTCCGCCTATTCTTGTTGTGCTGGGCATAAAGGGATTGACAAGAGAGTTAACGGCGGCACCGCCAAGGGAATTTCCCTTTTCGACGATGATAACCTTTGCTCCCTCTCGCGCTGCGGCAAGCGCCGCGCACGTTCCTGCAAATCCTCCGCCTATTACGGCAAGGTCGTATTTTTTCATAAGAGTTCTCCTCATGCTCTTCATTTTCTTCATTATACCACCGTGAAAAAATATTGTCTTATACAAATTATCGGAATTACTTGCACAAAAGATACTTTTATGATATAATATCAAAAAAATGTGTAATTTGGAGATGTGTATGCAAAATCTTTCGGTTTTGATTGAAAAGCTTGAAAAGAGCGGAAAGCTTCACATAAGCATACTTGATTTGGGAGGTATACTCAACCTACCGACGACCGAGATTGATTTCAACAACGTTATTCATTCAAAAGAATTTTGCCGCATTGCGAAATCGACTGACGCGGGATACCGCGTTTGCTTGAGGTGCAAAATGCTTGCAAACACAAAAGCGAGCCGCGAGAAAAAGGCATTTTGCGGCTGCTGCACCTATGGACTATGCGAGGTTGCTATGCCCGTTATCATAGACAAGAGCTTGATGGCGGTGATTTATATTGGAAACGCAGTTATAGACGAAGCTGCCACAAAAGCGAGAATAGAAAAGACCTGCTCCTTGACGGGCGTTGATTGCGAGCGCCTTATGGCGCAGCTTAAAAACTGCGAATACACGACGGGATACGAGGAGCTTTATCAAACTGCGGAGATTTTGTGCGACTATTTAAAAATGCTTTACGAAAACACTCCGAAAACCAAGAGAAAGCTGCACTGGCTGGTTTCGCTAATGATAGGACACGCGAAAAAGAGCTTTTGCGACAATATCACGCTCAAGGAGCTTGCGGCAACCTATCAAAAGAATGAAAAATATCTTGGCCGCCTTTTCAAAAAGGAAATCGGAATAAGCTTTAACGAATACTGCATGGAGCTACGCCTAAAAAAAGCCGATGAAATGCTTTTAAAGAGCAAGGAGCGAATTATTGATATTGCATTTGCTTGCGGATTTAACAATATTTCCTACTTCAACCGCACCTTCTATAAAAGACACGGGGTATCTCCCTCCGAATACCGAAAATCCTCTTAAAATCAAGAAAAATTTGGCACAAAATAATCGCGCAAAAATTTAAAATCTATTGCTTTTTACTTTCGCGCGTGCTATAATACATAAGGTTTAGGGTTGCGAAAGAGTAAGAAAATACGTTTTCCATTCTCGCTCCTCAATCACAGCCTATAAAACCGCAAGGAGAACTGTTGAAATGATAAAGGTCAACATGCTGTCTGGCTCTATTGTCAAAGGGCTTTTAACTATTTCACTGCCAATAATGGTAATGAACGTTTTGCAGTCACTTTTCAATATAATTGATATGACTGTTCTTAAAAATTTTGTTCCCGGTGGCGATTACGTAGCCGGCGCGGTTGGTGCATGCGGAACGCTTATAAGCCTTATAACAGGTCTTGTTATAGGTGTTTCAACCGGTGCAAACGTTGTTATTGCCCGTTACATAGGAGCAAAGGACAAGGAGCGCGTTGAGCGCGCGGTTGGTTGTGCCGTTGCATTCTCTTTCGTTGGCGGCCTTGGTCTTCTCGTTGTAGGTAACGTTTTTGCAAGAGTTTTCTTGCAGTGGATGAACTGCGACGAAAAGCTTATCGACGATGCGGTTCTTTATTTCAGACTCTACTTTGCTGGCGTTCCGATTTTGATGATATACAATTTCTGTGCATCAATACTACGCTCGACGGGTAACTCCGTGTTCCCGATGATATTCTTAACGTTCGGCGGCGTTCTCAAGGTTTTATTCAGCTTTCTTTTCGTTGCGGGATTCCATATGACCGTTGAGGGTGTTGCCTTTGCAACAATTATCTCGTGGACGGTTTCTGCCGCTCTTGCATTTATCACGCTTCTCGACAAGAAAAATATAGCGCGAATCAATATCAGAAAGATTCGCTTCTATAAGCAAGAGCTTAAGGAAATGCTCACAATCGGTGTGCCCGCAGGACTTCAGCAGGCACTTTACTCTATCGCTAACGTAATTATTGCATCTACCGTTAACAAATTCGGCCCCGATGCTACCACGGGAATCGGAATAGCAAATAATTTCGACGGTATTCTTTATCAGATATCTATCGCCCCCTCCCTTGCCGTTATGCCTTACGTCAGCCAAAACATCGGAAACAAAAACGTCAAGCGCGCAAGGCAAGCTATATCGCGCGGAATGCTTATCACGGTTATTTTGGGTGCTACGTTCGGCTCGCTTTCTGCGATATTCTCGGCGCAGCTATCCTCGATAATGTCAGACATTCCTGCCGTTATCGCATTCTCGCAGCAAAAGATGATGATAATATCGAGTACGTATTTCATCTGCGGAATAAACGAAATCATGGGTGCGGCTATGCGCGGAATGGGTAAGCCGTTGATTCCGACAATTTCGACCCTCATATTTATGTGTGCATTCAGATTCTTCTGGGTTTATCTTATCTTCCCTCTCGCGCCAAACCTTACGTTCCTATATCTCGTTTGGCCGATAGGCTGGGTTCTTTCCATAATAACGATTACGGTATTCTATATCCCCACGTACATCAATCTAAAGCGCAAATTCCCGACACCGATCGCGGAAGCCTAAAATTAAAATTCACCCCAGCCGCCCGTGAGCGATTTGCTCACAGGCGGCTTTTTTATACGAAACAAGCAAAAAACAAACTGCTTTACAAAAATACTGTACTATTTTCCATTGTTTTAAAAAGCAAAATGTTTTATAATTTCAGCAAAAGAAAGAATATACCCACATAACGCATATACGGTTGACAAGTGACCTATAAAGAGTGTATAATATGTGCGTATATAATAAATATTTTAGGAAGTAGAATTTATGCTCAAACGCTTTATCAGCTACTATAAGCCCCATAAAAAAATGCTCGCGCTTGACCTTCTTGCCTCGCTAATGATATCGGTTATCGGTATGGCATATCCTATTATAACGAACTATATGCTAAACGATTTTATCCCGGGCAAGCTATACAAGGCTATAATCATATCAAGCGCGGTGGTTATGGCGCTTTATATAATCAGAATGCTTTTGCGTTATTTCGTTCAGTATTACGGTCATATCATCGGCGTGCGTATGCAATCGGCAATGAGATGCGACCTTTTCTCACATCTGCAAAAGCTTCCCTACAAGTTCTACGACAACAATGAAACCGGCCGAATTATGACGAGAATTACGAGCGATCTTTTCGAGGTTTGCGAGCTTGCGCACCACGGCCCCGAAAACCTGCTCATCAGCTCGATAATGATAGTTTTCTCTTTCGTTTACCTTTTGACGATAGACTGGATACTTACGCTCATAATCTTTGCGTGCGTACCCATTTTGATAGTAGTTACGTTACATTACCGCAAGGCGATGATGAACGCATTTGACGAACGCAGAAAAAGCAACGCAACGATAAACGCCGCCGTGGAAAGCAGTATCACGGGCATTCGCGTTACAAAGGCCTACACAAACTCGGCGCGCGAGATAGTTAAATTCAAAAAGGGCGACGATTCGTTCGTTAGTTCCTCGAAGAGCGCCTATAAGGCGATGGCAAAGTTCCACGCTTCTACCTCTTATATAACCGACGTTTTCAACGTTATAATACTCATCGCGGGCGGACTTTTTCTCTATGCGAACAGAATAAGCTTCGGTGATTACTCAACCTTTATCGTTTCGGTCAACCTCTTTATAAACCCCGTTAATATGCTCATTTCCTTTATGGAGCAATTCCAAAACGGCGTTAGCGGATTTAAGCGCTTCACCGAGATACTTGATGAAAAGCCCGAATGGGAAGCCGATGACGCGCTCGAGCTTTCCAACGTTCGCGGCGATATAGAATTTAAAAACGTTTCATACTCTTACGATGAAACCAAGGAGGTTTTGCACACCGTAAACCTCAAAATAGAAAAAGGCAAAAAGCTTGCCCTCGTCGGCCCGTCGGGCGGCGGAAAAACAACGCTCTGCCACCTTTTACCGAGCTTTTATCAGCTTGATGACGAATGCGGCAAAATAACGATAGACGGCGTTGACATCAAGAAATTAACCCTTAATTCAATCAGACAAAATATCGGCATAGTTCAGCAAGACGTTTTTCTTTTCGTTGGAACAATAAAAGAAAATATACTTTGCGGAAAGCCGAATGCAACCGACGAGGAAATTTACCTTGCCGCAAAGAGAGCGAACATACACGACTATATAATGACGCTCGAAAACGGATATGACACCGAAATCGGCGAGCGCGGAGTTAAGCTTTCGGGCGGACAAAAGCAACGCATAAGCATTGCGAGAGTTTTCCTCAAGGACCCCGCAATCCTTATTCTTGACGAAGCAACGAGCGCGCTTGACAATACGACGGAGGTTTTGATTCAAGAGGCACTTGACGAACTTTGCAAAGGAAGAACGACGCTCGTTGTTGCTCACAGACTTTCAACTATAAGAGGTGCCGACGAGATAGCCGTTGTTGAAAACGGAAGGGTTACCGAAAGGGGAACGCACGACTCGCTTATAGCGCTTGACGGAACTTACAAAAATCTTTACGCGCTTCAATTCAGAGAATAACGGTGAGAAATTTATGAAGACTATACTCAATAAAACGCTCGAAGGATGGATATGCGAATATCCCTTGATAGAGGAGCTTGTCGGAGGCGGCGAGGTTCTTTGGAGCAATGATAAAAAAGAAGAATTCGAGCTTGCAATAAAAAATTGCCCTATCGGACTTGATGACATTCTTGATGCCTCTGCCCGACTTGAAAGATTTGCCGCTTATTTTAAGGTGGCATATCCCGAAACGCAAAAGACCGATGGAATTATAGAGTCACCCATCGCGCAAGCGGAAAAGATGAAAGCGGAGCTTATGAAAAAATGCGGCTTCGATTTTGACGGCAGATTTCTCATAAAGCTTGACAGCAATCTTCCCATTTCAGGCTCAATCAAGGCTCGCGGCGGTATTTACGAGGTGCTCTGCACTGCCGAGAAAATCGCTATTGAGGCGGGATATCTCAAGGAGGGCGACGATTACTCCGTCTTTGCAAGCGAGAAATTCCGTGAGCTTTTCTCCAAATACACGATAGCCGTCGGCTCTACGGGAAATCTAGGACTTTCCATAGGTCTTGTCGGTGCAAAGCTCGGTTTTCGCGCCGAGGTGCATATGTCTGCCGACGCAAGACAATGGAAAAAGGATATGCTCCGCAAAAACGGCGCCATCGTTATAGAGTACGCGGGCGACTATAGCTTGGCTGTTGCAGAAGGACGCAAGGTTGCCGAGAAAAATCCCTATTGCCACTTCGTTGATGACGAAAACTCAAAGACGCTTTTCTTTGGATATGCTGTTGCGGCATTAAGACTCAAAAAGCAGCTTGAGTATATGAATATCACGGTTGACAAGAATAATCCCCTTTTCGTTTATCTTCCTTGCGGAGTTGGCGGCGGGCCGGGCGGAGTTGCTTTCGGCTTGAAGCTCATGTTCGGAGATAACGTAAACTGCTTCTTTGCAGAGCCCACCGAATCCTGCTGCATGACGCTCGGCATGATGACCGAAATGCATAACGCCATATCCGTTGGTGACTTTGGAATAGGAAATCACACGATTGCAGACGGACTTGCCGTAGGCAGAGCTTCGGGCTTTGTTGGAAAAACAATGATGCCGTTTATGAGTGGCTGCTACACCATTACAGACAAAAGAATGAGCGCACTTCTCGCTATGCTTTTTGACACGGAGGGTATCTTCCTTGAGCCGAGCGCGCTTGCGGGAGTTTTCGGACCTTGTGTTCTTAATAAGAACGGAAAATACAAAAAAGGCACTCACGTAGCCTGGGCAACCGGCGGCGGAATGGTTCCGCCCGAGGAGCGCAAGAAATATTATGAGGACGGTATTGTTTCTCTAAACGAGATAGATTGGTAATACTCGCTTTAATAAAATATGTGGTAGGGCTTTATGGGCTCCAACGTTCTCATATACGACCCGGATACAAACGAGGTTGAGGACCTCGGAATTCCCGTTCCGAGAGAATCCATTTACGAAGCAAAATACATTCCCGATCACAACTGCCTTTTCTTCATAACCTACTACAGAGGTCACGCATACAGATTCGACCTTGACACGAGAAACATTGTTGACTAAGAAAACGGACTTAACGTTGAAGGCTTTACCTACTATATGAACGGTTGCGGTGATGACGGACTTGCATCAGTAAGCTGCGAGCCTTGCTGCGTTGCCTTTTCAAATGACGGCTCTCGCCTTGCTATAGGTGCGCGCGATAATCTTGACTACATTTATATGAATACAAACTTAACTAAAGGAGCAGGTGCTATGAATTTCGGAAACACAATCATATTCGGTGACAGCTATTCCACCTTTAAGGACGCAGTTCCAAACGGATATGCGGTTTACTACACAACTGAAAGAGAGTTAGGCCCCAATATAACCGACATTTCTCAAACGTGGTGGTTCCCTCTCCTTGAAAAAACAAATGCTAATCTCATAGTTAACGATAGCTGGTCCGGCTCTACGATAGGCTACACGGGGTATGGCGGAGCTGACACATCGAAGACGTCTTCGTTCATTAAAAGACTTCATAATTACATTGAAAACGGGCTTTTTGAGAGAGAAAAAATTGACACGGTCCTCATCTTCGGTGCAACGAACGATAGCTGGTCAGACGCTCCCGTAGGCGAAAACAAGTATGAGAATATCACAAATGAGGACCTATATTACGTTTTGCCCGCAGTGTGCTATTTTCTTTCCAAGGTCAAGCAAGCTCTGCCAAGCGCGAATATATATCTCATAATAAACACCGAGCTGAAGGAAGAAATTTCAAGCTCGATGGCAGAAGCGGCAAAGCATTACGGAATCACCTCGATTGCCCTTTCGGATATCGAAAAGGATTGCGGACACCCAACCGTGCGCGGAATGAATCAGATAACCGAACAGATTTTGAATGCAATTTCTTAATTTGACAAAACAAAAAAGACGAAGAAGACAAGCTTCTTCGTCTTTTTCTATTAGCCTTTTAATTATTTTTGAGCCGCAGTGTTCTTTTCCTTTGCAAGCTTATTTGTTATAAGCTTGATAACAAGCAAGGTTCCTACAGTCAAGATTATACCGAGGGGAAGACAAATCCAGATATTCTGAACAAATCCCGAAATGACAAACATAACGAAGGATATTCCCGCTACGGTCATAGCGTAAGGCATCTGCGTATATACGTGGTTGAGGTGATTGCACTGACCGCCCGCCGAGGACATAATAGTTGTATCGGAGATGGGTGAGCAATGGTCGCCGCAAACGGCACCCGCAAGGCACGCAGACATGCTGATAATAAGAAGAGTTGAATCTGCGGGGAATATTGCGGTTACGATAGGAATGAGGATACCAAAGGTGCCCCACGAGGTTCCGGTTGCAAATGCAAGAACGCAAGCAACGAGGAATATAATTGCGGGAAGGAATGAGCCGAGAGCTGCTGCCTTCCCCGACATAAGATCACCAACAAAATACTTCGCACCAAGCATACCGGTTATGTTCTTGAGCGCGGTTGCAAAGGTAAGAATGAGAATTGCGGGAACCATTGCGATAAATCCTTCAGGAACGCTCTTCATAGAGTCGGCAAAGCTGATTATACGGCGGCAAATGAGATAAACGATAATTATAACAAGTGCTGCAAGTCCGCCCCAAGGAAGACCAACGGTTGCGTCTGTGTTTGCGAAAGCATCGATCATATTAGCGCCATCAAAGAATCCGCCAACGTAAAGAAGACCGCAAACGCTGCAAGCGATAAGAGCTACTACGGGAATGATAAGGTCTATAACTCTGCCGCGCTCGCACTCGTTTTCAACAACTGATTCATTCTTCTCGCCGGAGGTGTAGAGGTCGCCGTTAAGCTGTGCATTCATTTCATGAAGCTTCATGGGACCGAAGTCAACCTTCATAAGAATGAGGGTTACTACGAATACAAGGGTAAGAATCGAATAGAAGTTATATGGTATTGCCTTTATAAAGAGTGCAATTCCCTGTCCCTCCTCGGCATAGCTTGCAACTGCTGCAGCCCAGCTCGATACGGGAGCTATCATACATACGGGAGCCGCAGTTGCGTCTATTAAGTATGAAAGCTTTGCGCGGGATACTCTCTTGCTATCTGTTGCAGGGCGCATAACCGAGCCAACAGTCAAGCAGTTAAAGTAGTCGTCTACGAATATCAAAACACCGAGAATAAAGGTTGCAATCTGTATGCCCGCTCTTGATTTGATGTTCTTTGCTGCCCATCTTCCGAAAGCTGCGGAGCCGCCCGCTTTGTTTATAAGCGAAACGATAATTCCAAGCTCAACAAGGAAGATAAATATTCCGGCACTGTCCGAAACTGCCGAGATAAGTCCACCGCTTATTGCGGCGTCCATAGTTCCCGCAAACGCAAATCTTGCATAAAGAATTGCACCGGAAACAAGACCTGCAAACAAAGAGCTGTAAACCTCTTTTGTTATAAGCGCAAGTCCTATTGCTATAAATGCGGGCAAAAGCGCCCAAAGCGTGCCGCGAACGTTTCCTTCGCCGCCACAGGTTTCACAATCCGCCGCGCCGCTGCAATCGGGGCAAGCAACAGTTCCGCTTGCTGCATCTGTTATAGCTGCAAAAACAAGCAAGAACAAGATTACCGCGATAACGGCAAGGAGAATTATCGATCTTGTTTTCTTCATAATGTACTCCTAAAATTTTATATATTTAAATTGAACGCAAATTAGAGCCACAATGCTGCCGCACCGAGAATGCCCGCACTGTTTTCAAGGGTTGCTATAAGAAGGTCCACCTCGGGGCCCTTATCTCCTGCAAATATTTCTCTCTTGAGAATTTCTTTAAGCGGATTTATAAGATTATCTCCCTGCGCGCAAACACCGCCGCCGAGGATAATTGCTTCGGGGCGAAGCTCGTTTGCTATGTTTGCAATTCCCGCGCCGAGCATTTCTATATATCCCTTTACCACCTCATCGGCGGATTTATCGACGCTCATATAGTCGAATGCGGTTTTTCCGTTAACCGCGTCAAGAGAGCCAACCTGCCACATCTTACTTTCGGGATTTGCTTGCATTTTGCGCTTGGTTTCTCTTATAAGCGCAGTTGCCGAAGCATAGGCCTCAAGGCAGCCGCGTCTTCCGCATGTGCAAGGCTCTCCGCCAAAGACGATAACCGAGTGACCAAGCTCCGCGCCCGCAGAGCGATTTCCCTCAAAGAGCTTGCCGTTTATTATTATTCCGCTTCCGACACCTGTGCCGAGCGTTATCATAACCGTGTTTTTATACTGCTTACCGCAGCCAAAAAGCGTTTCACCGAGAGCCGCAACGTTTGCATCGTTTGCTATTTTTACGGGCAATCCCGTGAGAGATTCAAGCTCTTGCGAGATGTAAAAATGCTCCCACCCAAGATTGTTCGAATATATAACCTCGCCGCGCTCACTGTCTATCATACCCGGAACGCCAACACCGATACCGACGAAATCGGAAGCCTGCATATCAGCTTTCTTTATAAGCGACTTAACGAGAGATGCAATATTGGCAATGACTCCGCCCTGCCCCTTTTCGCTTTCGGTTGGCACCTTGTCACTTACGATTATTCTGCCGAGATCGTCAACGATTCCGCCCTTTATAAACGTGCCGCCAAGGTCAATTCCGACAAAATACCGTCTGACCTCGGTTAAAAGGAATTCCATATCTCCCAAAACCTCATACTTTCCATAACCTGCCGGAACAAAAAAGCTATCGCCAAGACGTGCGTTTATTCCGTCTATCATACCCCTGCCGGCAACAACGGTTATTGCTTGAAAGCTTTTCTTATCTGCAAAAAGAGTTGCCGAGGCGTGCATCTTTCTGACCGTAAAATACTTGCTTAAGCCAAGAATATCCGATGTCACGGGATTTTTGACGTAACGCGAAAGATTTGTTACCGCAAGCGCCTTTTCGATATGAAGCTCGCGCGGATTTCCGAACTTATCAGTTCTTCCCCAGTCGTAAACTCGGTAAGTGAGATTACTGTTCTGCTGAATTTCGCATATCAAGCAGCCCTTTGCTATTGCGTGAATAGTGCCCGACGGAATAAAATAACACTCTCCCGCCTTTACACTATAGAAATTCAAAATATCGGAAAGGCGGTTTTCTTCTATCGCCTTGCGGTACTCTGCGTCTGTTACGTCCTTATTGAATCCGAGGTATATTCCCGCGCCCGCATCGGCTTCGACGATATACCACATCTCCGTTTTTCCGTAAGAATTTTCATATTTCTGCGCATATTCATCGGAGGGGTGAACCTGAACGGAAAGATCTGCCTTTGCATCTATGAACTTTATTAAAGTGGGAAAATCGGCAAAATCGGAAAGATTTTCGCCAAGCTCCTCTGCCGAAACGGTATCCCGCAATTCGCTTCCGCATGAAAGATACGTCGGACCGTCCTTATGAAAGGAAAGCTCCCAGCTTTCCGCAAGCGGGGATACGTCTGTATTCTTTGAATATTTCTCTTTGAGCTTTGTACCGCCCCAAATATAGTCCTTAAAGGAGGGGTAAAGCTTTTCTATCTTCATACCGTTCCTCATACTAAAAATAAATATTTTATTAGATTTTACCACAAATGCTCTGTTCAGTCAATACTTATTCACACTTTTCCTAAATATTTTAAATCTTGGCTCACTATTGCCTATATTTTATTTTCCAAAAAACAAAAACAACGGGTCAATCCTGACCCGTTGTTTTTATTTCATTTTAGCTTTTTGATTTTCAATGCGGCAATCTGGGGCGGATAGCTCATCATAACCTGACCGTTATAGGTTATTTCAACAAAATCGCCCTCGGAAAAATCCGATATATGTGCGCTCGCACCGTCCGAATCTTGAAATTCGGTCAAGTCACCGATAACAAGCCAATATACTCCCTCGGCATATTCAGCCTCCGTGACGGTGACCTCTATTTTCTCGCCTATTTTATCAATTTTCGCTTTCATCTTAAAGGTTTGCACTTCGCTCTCCCCCTCGCACGATAAACACGCAAGCGCGATTATCAAAATCAAAAAGCAACCAATAATTCGTTTCATAAAATCACTCTCTAAATGATAGTATAACCTTATTTTAAAGGTTTAATTTAGGAAATGCAGCCACCCGTGTCAATTTAAGGCAAGAAAATTTGGCGAATTGCTCTGATAAGCTCAAGGCTCTTTTTCCTTTGAGATTTGACGTTTTCAAAATACTTATTGAAAAGCTCTGCATTTTTTTCGCGTCTTTCCTCTGCTGCTTTTCTCGCAGCCTCGCGTCTTTGGGCGGTGCGCTCAAGGTATTCCTCTCTTACCTTTTTGATTTCTTCGAGATACTTTTCACGAAGCTCATTACGTCTTGCCTTCAATACTTCGTATTCTTCCTTTATAATCTCCATTTCCTCTTCGGTGAGGGAAACGCTTTCAAGCGCCGCCTTTAAGATATCAAGTCTTTGGTCGATTCCAAAAAGCTCGGAATAAGAATCCTTAACATCTTCGACCTCTTCTTTATATTCATCGTTAAGATCGGGGGTTATGGGATTGTTTTGCGCATACTCACGAAGAAGATTAATTCTTTCGGAAACGGTGAGAACAAGAACCTCCGCCTCGGTCATTTCGGGATAGAGGTCAAGC